>NZ_CAMYWM010000141.1 GCF_947302755.1 uncultured Anaerovibrio sp. | reverse complement strand
GTAATAGTCAGCCAGGGAATAATAGCCGGTATGATCGCCAAATGGGCCCTCCCATCGGGTTTCATCCACATCTACATAGCCCTCCAGAATAATCTCGGCATGGGCCGGAACCTCCACATCCACCGTCTTGCACTTTACCATTTCCACGCCCTTGTGACGCAGGAAGCCGGCAAATACCATTTCATCAATATCGCGTGGAAGCGGTGCTGTGGCAGCGTAGGTCACTACAGGGTCAGTACCGATGGCCACGGCCACCTCCATGCGCTGAACCCCCTGGGCCTTGGTATCGCGATAATTATCCGCACCGTTTTTGTGAATGTGCCAATGCATTCCTGTAGTCCTGCTATCATATTTCTGCAAACGATACATTCCCACGTTACGCTTGCCCGTATTCGGATTCTTGGTAAAAATTAATGGCAAGGTGATAAACCGCCCACCATCCTGGGGCCAGCATTTTAAAATTGGAAATTTATCCAAAGACGGGTTATCGGTAATGACCACCTCCTGACAAGGGGCCTTCTTTACGTACTTCGGGAAGTTAATCGCCCCCTTGGCCATAGGAATAATGCTCAATAAATCCATTTTGTGGGAAACGGAAATATAGGGAAGCCGCAGTATTTCCCGCAGCTCATCAGCAATATCATCCAGCTTTTCCACACCGAAAGCAATGGCCATCCGCTCCATGCTACCGAAGGCATTCATCAGCACCGGCATATCATAGCCCTTTACATTTTCAAAGAGCAGGGCAACATTTTTCGCCCCTTCCATCTTGGATACCCGGTCTGTTATCTCGGTAATCTCCAGCTCACAATCCACCTCTGTCTTGATGCGCTTCAATAAGCCGCGGCGCTCCAATTCAGTTATAAACTCCCGCAAATCCTTAAAAGCCATATCAGCTCTCCTACTTTCTTAAAACATATCTAACAACTAAATAACTCAGCCCATACAATAAGGTTAGTGGCAGGGCCAGGGTAACCTGCGATACTACATCGGGTGGTGTCAATAGGGCACCAACGATGAAGGACACAAAAAATACATACCTGAAATACTTTTTGAGTTGCTGGGAGGTAACCAGGCCAATGGAGGCCATAATAATGATTATCAGCGGCAGCTCAAAGGCCAGCCCAAAGGGCAGCAGGAATGTAATGATAAAATCAAGATACTTCTCAATCGAAAACAGTGGTGACAAATCATCAGAACCCATTCCCATAAAAAATTTTATACCAAGTGGAACAATGAGAAAAAAAGAAAAGGCCAACCCAAGATAAAATAGCAAAATGGAGCTTGGCACCATGATGCCCAGCACCATCCGTTCCCGTCTGGTAAAGGCCGGTACAAAAAAACGCCATATTTCATAAAAAACCACCGGCGTAGCCAATAAAAATCCGGAAAACAAAACCACCTTGGCATAGGAAAAAAAGGCCTCGCCCGGATGCATAAAATACAGCTTTCCGGCTGGTTCGAGCAAAAATTGCATTATTTTTTCATCAAAGGCATAGGTTATACAGCTCCCCACAAGTATGGCCACAACACAGCGGATCAGCCGCCGTCTCAGCTCGGTGAGATGATCAATAATTGACATTTCATCATCAGACTGATACTCGGCGTCCTCTGCCTCATCAGTCAGCTCATCTTCATCTGGCCGATAGTCATGACCAGCCTCCCCCTCAGGCACTTCCTCAGATC
Source organism: uncultured Anaerovibrio sp. (assembly GCF_947302755.1). Classification (GTDB taxonomy): domain Bacteria; phylum Bacillota; class Negativicutes; order Selenomonadales; family Selenomonadaceae; genus Anaerovibrio. The sequence continues at coordinate 4,581 of NZ_CAMYWM010000141.1, read as the reverse complement.
GGGAAGCAGTCACTTCCTCAGACCGGGAGGCGATCTTTTCCTTTTCGTCAGCCATTCCCTCTGATTCGATATCCACCATATTTTTTTCGTCTTTACTCATAATCAGGCTTCATCCTTAGATTTTTCCTTAGCTTCCTCAGTAATATTGATCGGTTCCTTCTTATCATTATCATTCTGGGCTGTCTTAAATTCCTTGATGCTCTTGCCAAAGGCCTTGCCAATATCCGGCAATTTACCTGGGCCAAAAATAACAAGGCCAATAATCAAAATTAAAATCAGCTCCGGTACACCAAATCCACCAATCATAACACGCCTCCCGCGACAATATAAGTTCTACACAATATAAGCTCTACACAAATAATTATACATAGCCAGATAAAAAATCTCAATACAATATCCCCTCCCGATGTCGGAAGGGGACCTATTTCACCGGGTTATCTGTCTTAGCGCACCTGGTCACCAGCTTGTTCCTTTTCTGCTGATGTGTCCACAGGCTTGGCCGGTTCCTGGACAGAGGCTTTCACAACCTCCTTGGCCGGCTTTTTGGCTGGCTCCTCATCATCCTCCATTATACCATTGGACACCTTGCGGAACTCCCTTATGGTTTTTCCCAGGGAACGGCCCAGCTCAGGTAATTTACCTGGACCGAAGACAATAAGCCCAATAATAAGAATTATAATAAGTTCCGGAACTCCTATACCAAACATTTCCTTACCTCCGTAAAAATTCAATCTAAAAATACTGACAGGTACTAAACTTCGTGCGAAACAGTGTTTTGCACTACGCTCTTACAACGAACACTAAGCTCCCACTGCACCGTGGGCTTGTGCTCGCTAAGTGTTCATAGTAAACTTACTGGACACCTGACGGTGTCCACACGCCCTTACAACGAACACTAAGCTCCCACTACGCCGTGGGCTTGTGCTCGCTAAGTGTTCATAGTAAAACTCCCGCCTATAAGACGGGAGAAATTTATCTATGTGCAATGGATTTTATTCTGTTAGAATTTTCTGCCGGCAACGAAGTCAGCCGCCATAACATAGGCTGTTCTGACATCCTCCGGTATAGTCTCCGGCAGCACGCCTCTTGCCCTATCAAGGTATTCCTCCACCTTTTTTCTGGTGAATTCAATACCATCTGTGGCCCGCACCAGCTCCAGGGCCCTATCCAAATCGGCCTTGGTCATATGACGATTGGTCACAATGGAAAGCAGCTCTTCCCGGTCAGGACTGGTTTCCAGAGCCCTTATTGCCGGTAGGGTGATAATTCCCTGAAGGATATCATTTCCCGCAGGCTTGCCAATGGTCTTGGAATCCCCTGTCAAATCCAGCAAATCATCGGTAAGCTGGAAGGCCATTCCAACACAGTAGCCATAATCGTATAAGGCCTGAACCTCCTTTTCCGGCAGTCCCATTACGTGTCCCCCCAGCTGACAGCTGATAGCCAGGAAATTGGCTGTCTTCATAGCAATACGCTCATAATACTCCTCAATATCGCAGGAGGCCCTATATATTTCCTTGTTCTGAATCAGCTCACCGGCGGAAAGGTCGGCCAACAGCCGGGAAAGCTGGTTATTGACCCGTTCCCCATAGCCATTTTCCGTTACCAGCACGAATGCCTTGGCAAAGAGATAATCCCCGGCCAAAATAGCCAGCTGATTGCCCCATTTGGCATTAGCCGTCTCCTCACCGCGACGGGTGGCGGCACTGTCCAGTACATCGTCATGAACCAGGGAGGCCATATGAATTAATTCCAAGGCCACAGCCAAGGGCATTACCCTCTCCAAATTAAAATTGGCACTACAACGAGCAGCCAAAAAGAACATGGCCGGACGCAACCGCTTGCCACCGGCCTTCACCAGGTGGTTGCCAATATCAGTGATGGTATCTACAGGGGACTTTACGGCTTCCTGTAGGGCTGTTTCCAAATCCGCCAAATCAGATTTTATTATATCAAATATCTTTTTAGACAATTTAATCCCTCGCAAAAAAACTTTAAAGCCCTATTATTTTACTATATATTGGCATTTTTTTCAAATTTTTGTCCCTTCTGCACAGGTAAATTTTTCTTTTCTAAACATTACCCAGATACACATACTTCAAATATTGTTTTGCAGTATTTTGCAGCTGCTGCAGGACGGTTATGGGTGTAGGTGGAATTTGAAATTTATAGCGGGGAAAATAGCGGGACAAATGTAAGGGAATATCCTGCCCCAGGCCGGCCAGCCATTGTGCCTCAGCCTCCATCATAGCCATATCATCATTCAGGGTCGGGACCACCAGGGTGGTTATCTCCACATGAACCCCCATTTCCACCGCCTGTGCTATAGTGCCCTTTACCGTATCAAAATCGCCTCCAAGTCCTTGATAGCCCTCGGCAGAAAATACCTTTAAATCAATATTCATGGCATCAATGTACGGCAGCAGCTCCATCAATGGACCCCTTGACAGCTGTCCGTTGGTCACCAGCACCACCCTCTGACCGGCCCTTCTCAGCAATGGAGCCACCTCCAACAGATATTCATAGCCCAAAAGCGGCTCATTATAGGTAAAGGCCACCCCTATACTCCCCGCCTCCCTGGTTGCTTTATCTGCCATATTCACCAGCTCCTCCGGGGAAACATAGCCCTGAGCCATTTCCCTGCCCCGCTGTGATATCTCATGATTTTGGCAGAAGGGACATTTCATATTACAGCCAAAGCTTCCCCAGGATAAAATACTGTGTCCCGGATAAAAATGATACAGGGGCTTTTTCTCAATGGGATCAATGGCCAGGGAGGTAACCAGACCGTAGGAAATATTTTTAATTTGTCCATCTATATGCTTTCTGGTACCGCAATAGCCGGTTTGTCCCTCCCCCAGGCTGCACCTGTGCGGACATAGCTCACAGCTTAAGCTCAGCTCATTATTCATGGCGGGTCACCTCAAAGCGCCACAGTCGGATTGGCTCCTCCGGGCCAATATTCCCCTTCCGTCTGGCAATGGCAATCTGTTCCTCCACCGTCTCTACCCCCTCCAAATCAGGCAATAGCAGACCACGACGATGATTGTCCTGACTGCCTACTATGACCCCATATCGCTTCACATCCAGCTCAGCCGGACCAGAAATGGGCTCAGGCTCTGACAGCACATCCACATCATAAACCAAATCCTCCAATTCCGCCTCTGTTACTGCCGGAAACCGCGGATCACCGGTTCCTGCCGATATTGCATTGGCGATGATTTCAGCTGCCAGATTATCCCTGACAGGCAAAATTGTGCCAATACAGCCCCTAAGCTGTCCTGCTTTTTTTATGGACACAAAGGCACCGGCCCGTGTATTAAGCATTTCCTCCGGCAAAGCGTCAGGTACTTCTATATGCTTATGATAAAGTACATAGCTTTCCAGGCTTGTTCGTGCCAGCCTTAAATAAGCATCTTCCTTTTCTCTTAATGCCGCCATAGTCTTTTTATGACTGTCCACAGCCTGTTCCCCTATGTTACGTCCACTGTTCTCTCCCTTAGGAGTAAAGCGTGCCACCCCGTAGCCCACGCCAAAGGGGCCCTCACATGACAGCAGCTCGGCATCCACCTCCAGGCAATCAAAGGCTCCTGCCATTATCCAAAATGAACGGAGACCGCATTCTGCAGCACCCTCTGCCAATTTGGAGGGTGTGGTAAGCAATTCCAGGAAATCCCCTTTGGCAAAGCAGTCAGCCATGCGTTTATCAAAGACGGGACCTTCCTCAGCAAAGCCATATGGGCCATCTGCCTTCAGCTTGTGGGACAAATCACCGCTGGCCACGATTATCAGCCTTCTGTTCAGCTTATTGGCGGTTTCCCTCAGCAACACCCCCAGTGAATAGTGGTGTATATTGGATAAGCCTGATAAGCCAACGCGCACAATTTTCCCCCTATAGCCTGCCTTCTGCAAAAAGTACAAGGGTATCATGGTGCCATGATCCAAATCTCCCCTTTGTTGGCCCAAGACTCCGGTGGCCAGTTTAATCCCCTCAGCGGCCTTCGCCACCTGCTGAACGAATTCCTCATCATATTCCACATCAAAGCTCAGCTCCGGATGACCAAAATTGGCAAAGCTGCCCTGGGCCCTTGCTCCGGAAGATATTTGCATATAATCGGCATACATGGTGGCGTGGGGACTGGTAATAACCACCACATCTGGGTTATTTGCCACTACCCAGTGAGCCACCTCCTTATATGCGTTAATGGTATCTGATATTTTATTTTCCTCACCCCGGCCAATCTCCGGCAAAATAAGAGGCGGATGAGGTACTGCACAAGCTCCAAGAAATGGCATACGTACACCTCCAAATTTTTTTCTATAAAGTTATTACGACAAAAACAACGCCAATACCTCTATTTTTATATCGAAAGATGGCAATTATATTGAGCGGTTAGTCATGGAGTGTTAAGAAGTTTTTATTTAAATACCCTAGTATTAGCGCAAAAATCATTTGTTTGAGCGAAGCGAGTTATGATTTTTAAGCTAAATAAAATAAATATAAACTTTAGCTACATGACTATGCGAAATATAACGAGCTTTAAGATGTCCCCCACCTCTTTAGGTGGGGGAAAACAAACT
>NZ_CAMYWM010000140.1 GCF_947302755.1 uncultured Anaerovibrio sp. | reverse complement strand
ATAGGGGTACTTTGCGCTTTTTTAGGTAGTGCGTGGTATGGTTTCATAATAAAAAAAGCGGTTCATTGAGCCGCTTTTCCATTGAAAAAGGTTCACTCTGTATACATTTTTGTTCCACAGCTTTGGCAAAATTTTGCTCCCGGCAGAAGCTTTGCCCCGCACTCAGTACAAAACTTTTTGGTGCGGGCTGTGGGCCGATCAGTGGTAATAGCTGCACCACAGCTCATACAGAATTTCTGTCCTGCCTTGGCCGGTGCCTTACAGCTTGGGCAATTGATGGCAGACCGGGAGGCCATGGATATTACAGGGCTGGATTTTACAATGGGGGCCATGGGGTCCTTGGAGCCAAGCTGCTGAAAAACCATTCGCAATACAGGGATCAGCATATCATTGGGTACGTAAATCTTGTAGGTATCCGATGCCGGTGAAATTCCTTCCTGATAATACATATTCAGGTCAAAGCCGAATTGGGACCTGGTAAGCTGGATATTGGCACCGATAAACCGCTCCATGGGAATGAACCAGGGATAACCAAGGATATGCATACCACGGGTGGTGAGGAGAAAGCCCTTGTTGGGTGCCTTCATATCACCATCATCGTAGAAAAACAACACCTGCTCCTCAATGGAGCTGAAATTGCTGAATTTCTTGAGCCCAAAGGCGATACAGCTGTCCATATGGGGGTTTACACCCGGAAAATAAAAATTTACGGGCATAAAGCCAAGGCCGCTGATTATATTTTGGGCAAAAGCTATGTTGTTAAAATCATTAGATATTTGATAAGTCATAAGAAAAGTGAAAATCTATTCCTGCTCCTTTTCGTCAGCTTGAGCTTCGTCGTTTGCCCTGATCATATACTCCCGTATCAGGCTCAGATGGTTGGTCATGGCATTGTAGGCGTCGAAGATTTCTCCATCCAAAATGGCCCGTAAAATGCGGCGGTGGTAATAAAGGGTATTGGACACACTCAGGGAATTAAGGGTCAATGAAATATTTTTTTCGATGGAAGTAAACAGAATATAGGTAAGATTGCCGATAATCCGATTACCTGTGGATTCCGCAATGAGCTGGTGAAACCGTCCATCCTCGGCTACATAATCCTCACCTTTGTTGATGCGTTCCTCAAGGGTTTCCGTCAAGTCAATAAGGGCCTGCTTTTGCTCCTCGGTGGCATTTACCGCAGCCAGCTGAGCAGCCTTTGGCTCAATCATTAGACGTAAATCTATCATATCCAGAGCCAGCAGCTTATCGTCATAAATAAAGGTCAGTCCCAAAGGGTCATCGGGAATGCCCTGCTTTTCTGAAATGAAGGTGCCGGCCCCCTGACGGCTCTCCAAAATATTGCGGGCAATGAGTACCTTGAAGGCTTCACGGAGGGTTCCGCGGCTGACAGCGAATTTATCGAGGAATTCTGCTTCTGTAGGCACCTTGTCACCAGGCTTCAGCTGTCTGGAAGTAATGTATTCAATTATTCGATCTGTTGTCACCTCGACCAGGGTTTTCCCACTCTCTTCCTTTAAATCGTCCATGCCATTTTCTCCTTATTGAAAATTTGTTGTATTTTGTCCGTAATACTTGTTCAAATTTATAAGACCATTATATACAATTTAAATTAATAAATCTATATTATTTTATAAATCTTATTTTGGGAAATGGGATAAAATAGCTGATGTAGGGCACTTAAATGTAGATAAAGCATAGAGAAAAGAGGATTATAATTTATGTAATTTGTCAGATGAAAAATATTATTTTGGGAGGTTGTATTTGGTTAATTAAAATATACATATTTTTTTAGGCCCAAAAAGCAGGATTTTAAAAATAATTGTAGAAATTGTAAGACAATTAATTGAGTTTATGATATTCTACTTTTGATAGAATATCTAAAAATTTAGGGAGGAGTAAGTATGAAGCTATCGTTGAAAAACAAAGTGATCTTTGTTGTAGTATCCATCTCGCTTTTAACCACGCTTTGTATAGGCATGATGATGGTTTATAGCATGGTGGAAGAGTCAGATCGGCAGGTTGCGGCCTATCGGGAGACGCTGACTCATGACATTGAGAAGCAACTTAAGGATCAGACAGAGAGTGCAGTTTCCGTAATTAATTATGTCTACGGTCTGCAGCAGAGTGGTGTCCTTACAGAGGAGCAGGCCAAGAAGGAGGCTGCTGACCGGGTAAGGGCTATGCGCTATGATAATGGTGCCGGTTATTTCTGGGTTGATACCTATGATGGTGTCAACGTGGTTCTTCTGGGACGTCCTTCTGAGGGTAAGAGCCGTATCAATTTGGTAGATCCAAACGGTACCCGTTTTATTGAAGAAATGATTAAAAATGGCCGCAAGGAGGGTGGCGGATTTACTGACCTGATGTTTGCCAAGCCAGGTGAGGACACTCCGTTGCCGAAGCGGAATTACACCGTTTCCTTTGCCCCATATCAGTGGGTTTTGGGTACAGGTGTATGGATTGACTACATTGACAGTATGGTGGCTCAGCAGCAGGAAAATGCTGATGCGGCCCTGATGGCCAGCCTGTTAAAGATGGGCGTGTTTGTGCTGATACTTCAGGTTGCCTTTATTGCCATTGGTTATGTATTTGCCAATAGGATTACCCAGCCGGTTAAAGGTGTTGGCTACCGGTGATTTCCGTACTGACAGAAATGATGATGTCAGATTTGATACCAACGATGAAATTGGTGAAATGCGGCAGGCATTGCGTACCCTGCAATCCAATATCAGTGACATGATGAAGAAGGTCGTGGATATAGCCCAGCAGGTAACCACGTCAGCCGGTCAGTTGAACGACAGTGCCAGCCAGTCGGCAGAGGTGTCCAATTCCGTGGCCAATTCCATGGTTAATGTGGCCGGTAATTGTTCTGAGCAGTTTACCGAGATCGAGACTGCCAATGGCCAGGTGGAGACTCTGGGACAGCATATGACCAATTTTGTAAATACAATCCAGCATTCCAGCGAGGTTGTAAAGCAAACCCAGGATAAGGCTGTTTCTGAGTCCAGAACCGTTGATGGGGCAGTGGAGCAGATGAAGCTTATTCAGAAGTCGGTTATGCAGTCAGCTGAGGTAATCACTGAGCTGGGTGAGGAATCGGATCGTATTGGCAAAATTGTGGATACAATTTCCTCTATTGCCGGTCAGACCAATCTGCTGGCTCTTAATGCCGCCATTGAGGCCGCCCGTGCCGGTGAGCATGGCCGTGGCTTCGCCGTTGTTGCCGATGAAGTAAGAAAGCTGGCTGAGCAGTCCAGCGAGTCAGCCGGTGAGATTGCCGGTCTCATTACTTCCATTCAGGATAAGAGCCAAAAGGCAGTGGCTGTTATGCAGGAAGGGGTTAGTCAGGTAGAATCCGGTACCAAGGTAGTACAGGATTCCGGCTCCAGCTTCAATGAAATTGCGGAAATGGTACGCAAGGTCGTTGATGAATCCCGCGAAATGAATAACATTGTGGGCTCCCTGAATGAAAATACCAAGACTATAGAGGAAGCTATTCAGTCCGTAGCTGTAAAGAGCTCGTCTGTATCCTCCGAGGCCGAAAGCGTATCGGCAGCCAGCGAGGAGCTGACGGCTACCATGAGCGAAATCGAAAGCTCCAGTGGCGTTTTGGCAGATATGGCCAAGGAGATGCTCAAATCCATTGAACATTTTAAGATGGATAGAGGATAAATCCGGTGCCGGCTGGGCGGTGTCTGATGTATAAAATGGGCCTGGTGCCAGTCTTTTACATGGTTTTTTCATGGATTAGTGCTATATTACTTAATGTAATTTAACTAGGAAAAGAAAAGAGGTTGATTTATATGCAGACAATTGCCCTGATTGCTCATGACAAGAAGAAGGAAGAAATGCTGGAATTTGTAGAGCAGCATATTGATTTATTACAAAATTGCCATCTGATAGCTACCAATACCACCGGTACCCGAATTAAAGAGAAATTTGGTGTAGAGGTGGAGACCATGATGTCCGGGCCCCTGGGGGGCGACCAGCAGATTGGCGCCAAGGTGGCAACCGGTGAGATCGATTATGTAATCTTCTTGCGTGATCCGCTTACATCCCAGCCGCATGAGCCTGATATAAACGCTTTGCTCAGACTGTGCGACGTTCATAATATCCCATTGGCTACCAATAGAACCAGCGGTCATATTATGCTGAAGTATGTTGCTATTGAAAATACAGTGGCCAATGATTAAGTAGTGGATTAATGGGTAAGAAAGCCCAATGAAAAAAGCAGAAACCGCTTTTGTGGTTTCTGCTTTTTTATTGCGAAATCTTAGCAAATCAAATCCGAAGGATGCAGATGGGCTTTAGATTTCGTTGTAAGGGCGTAGTGCGAAATAAGGTTTCGCACGAAGCTTATTGGACAGATATATCAGTTTTGTCACGGCATGGGAAATCATCTGGCAGCTTCTGCCCTTTTATTGGCAGATATGTCAGTTGTGTCACGGCATGGGAACTCATTTGTACAGCATTTGTTTTTTTGTTGGGCAGAATTTTTTGATGGCAGATGTGTCAGCTTTGTCCCTTAAGCAAATCGGCAATAGTAATATTGCTGAAGAAATCCTTTACCATTTCATCAAAAAGCTTCCACATAGGCAGGGTAAGACATTGGGCTTCCCGGGGACATTCCTCGGCCCCTTCCTGAAGACAGGCAACGGATGTAAGGCGGCCCTCCGTTACCTGAAGAATTTCCATTACATTATATTCCTCCGGCTTGCGCAGAAGCCGATAGCCGCCGCCCTTGCCGCTGGTGCCCTTCACCAGGCCGGCACTGACCAGCATTTTTACTACTCGCTCCATGTACTTCTTGGAAATCTCCTGGCGCTGGGCCACATCATCCAGAGTTATGGGCTTGTCAGTTGGTTGCTGGGCCAGGTCTATCATGAAGCGTACAGCATATCTTCCCTTAGTTGAAATCATAGAATAACCTCCTTCGTATTTTTTCTTAAACCTATTTTACCTTAAGGTTGGTAGAATTTTCAAATTTTTTAATTTGCCTATTGACATAGTAGGCATATAGGTTTAATATATAGACATCGAAATTGAGCACACAAGATTAAGTATTAGGGAAAGGAGATGAATGTCATGTATGGAGTAAACAACACTTGTAAGACAGCAGCATGGGTTTGTCGAATGTGCTACTCCCGGGCATGTGAGTATGGCCAGGTGCATTCGTCTGCTTTGCAATGCAGCTGATTATTTTGCCATTTGCCCGGGAGCTTGGATAAAGCCCCGGTTTTTTTGTAAGCGGCACTTTAGGTAAAAGCGGCAAAGGGCGCAGCTTGAATTTAGTGCAGCTCAGGGGAATGGGACTAGCCTATATAGTCTGATTTTTACAGCTCAGATTTCGCTGAATAAGTTACAAAATTTGCGTTTATGTATAGAACAGGAGAGATTATTATGAGCAACTATAAATTTGAAACCCTTCAGCTTCACGTAGGTCAGGAGAACCCGGATCCGGCATCTGATGCACGGGCAGTGCCAATTTACGCAACTACCTCCTATGTATTCCGCAATTCCCAGCACGCAGCTGATCGCTTCGGCCTTGCTGATGCAGGAAATATATATGGCCGCCTGACCAACTCCACCCAGGGCGTTTTTGAGGAACGAATCGCTGCCTTGGAGGGTGGTGTGGCCGGCCTGGCCCTGGCTTCCGGCGCAGCTGCTATTACCTATACTATTCAGGCACTGGCCAAGGCCGGTGAGCACATTGTGGCCCAGAAGACCATTTATGGCGGCTCGGCCAATCTGTTGGCCCACACCCTGCCGTTGTACGGTATTGAGACCACCTTTGTGGATGCCCATAATTTAACGGAAATCGAAGGGGCTATTCAGGAGAATACCAAGGCTATCTACATTGAGACCCTGGGCAATCCAAACTCCGATATTCCAGATATTGATGCCATTGCCAAGCTGGCTCATAAGCATGGCCTGCCGCTGGTAATTGACAACACCTTCGGCACCCCATACCTTATCCGTCCTATTGAGCATGGTGCAGATATAGTGGTTCATTCTGCTACCAAGTTTATTGGCGGTCATGGTACGACCTTGGGCGGTGTTATCGTGGACAGCGGTAATTTCGACTGGGCCAGGAGCGGCAAGTATCCTTGGATTTCCGAGGCCAATCCAAGCTACCACGGGGTAAAGTTCACGGAGGCTGCTGGCAAAGCCGCCTTTGCCATTTATATCCGGGCAATTTTGCTCCGTGACCAGGGGGCAACCATTTCCCCATTTGCCGCCTTCCTGCTGCTGCAGGGCACCGAGACCCTGTCCCTGCGCCTGGAGCGTCACGCGGAAAATA
>NZ_CAMYWM010000139.1 GCF_947302755.1 uncultured Anaerovibrio sp. | reverse complement strand
TGGACGGTGCCACAATAGCCGCCGTGGTTACCAGGGCAACGGTAGCAGAGCCCTGGGCCGCCCGAAGAATCTGGCTGAGGGTAAAGCCCAGAAGAATAAGCGGAACATTGAAATCATGCATGGTAGCCACGATATAATCACCAATACCGGTTGCGTTAATAATAGAACCGAAGCTGCCGCCGGCACCGGTAATAAGCAAAACCATACCGGCCTGGCTAGCGGCGTTGGTAATCATTTCCTCCGCCGGAGACCGGAAATATTTCTTAAGGGCCAGCAGGGCAGCAATAACCCCCAGGAACAGGGCCACATTTTTATCACCAATAAAGGCGCAAATCATACCAAGGGTGGATTCTTTATCCAACAGAGCCCCGGCCACAGTACCAATCAAAATGAGAATAATCGGGAAAAGGATAAGGGCAATGGCCAAACCACCAGAGCAATGGTCCTGATCTCTGCCATAATCCCCGGAAGCATCCAAGTCATCCAGCTCATTGCCGCACTGCTCCGGGAAGAAATGCTTTACGGTAAGCTTGGAATACAGTACACCACCCACTAATGCGGCTGGAATAGCGACAATAATCGAATACAGAACGAAGGAACCAACAGAAGCGTTTACCGCACCGGCCACCGCCATAGGACCAGGAGTCGGAATAATAATACAGTGACCAATAATAAGGCCCACGCCTAAGGCCGTAACAAATCTGGCCAATGGAATGCCCGTCTTTTCCGATAACTGATGGGCCAAATTTACGAGAATAACAAAGGCCGCATCAAAATATACCGGAATAGCCACAATAACGCCGGTCAGGGCCATGGCCATGGGCGAATTTTTCACACCGATTTTCCTTAAAGCCAGGCTGGCTATTTCCTCTGTTCCACCAGTTTGGTACAAAAGCTCGCCAAGCATAATTCCCAAGGCTATGACAATACCTATACCACCTAGAGTACCGCCGAAGCCCGATGATATACTGCCTAATATTTTGCTAACCGGCAGACCGGCTGCCACACCGATAATCAACGATGTAAAAATTAATGCCAAAAATGGATTTACCTTAAATTTGATAATCAGCAGCATAAGGAGAATTATGCCACTTAAGAAAATCACCATCAACAAAAGAATCTCCCCCTTAACTAAAATTCTTTTTTATGACTGAGGCAGCAACATACGCCTAATAGTCATCTGCCTCAGCTTGTCCAGTTTATTTATTTTTAAATAGATCCATATATTGCTCTACCACTGCCGTCATCTGGTCCTCGGCAGCCTTGGTCATGGCCTCGAATCTGGTATTGGCATCGGTGTGGCCTGCCAGGAACTCCCGGGCAGCCCGTATACCGGTAGTAGATACTTCAGTATTAATGTTTATTTTTCGTATGCCAAGACTTATAGCCTTCCGCAGCATAGCATCCGGTATTCCCGAGCTGCCATGCAATACCAAGGGTATATTAACTTCCCTTTCTATTGCCTCCAGCTGATTAAAATCCAGCCTTGGCTCCCCCTTATATATACCGTGAGCATTACCAATGGCGATAGCCAAGGCATCAACCCCGGAGTCCCGGGAATATTTATGAGCGTCCTCCACCGAGGTAAAGCTGCCCTGCTCTCCAGCGGCAGCCGGTGTACCATCCTCCGGGTTCATATATCCCAGCTCACCTTCTACACTGGCCCCCATGCCGTGAGCAATATCCGCCACATAATGGCTCTGTTGAATATTTTCCGCCAAGGGCTTGGCTGAACCATCAAACATTATTGACGTAAAGCCTGCCTTCAAGGCTCTGTATACGGTTTCCAGCTTTTTGCTATGATCCAGATGAAGAACTAGTGGCAAATCTGATTTATCCGCGTAATACCTGAAGAGCATTGCCATGGCTTCCAATGGCATATGCTTATCATAGCTTTCACCAAAGGCTACAATGGCCGGTGATTGAGTATTATGGGCGGCAGTCATAACGGCCTGAACCGATTCCACATTGTATACGTTAAATGAACCGATGGCCATTTTCTTTTCCTCAGCCAAATGAAGAATTTCCCGCAAATTCATCAGCATATCTACCAACCTCCATCATTTGGTACAGAGCATATCCACAACCTTGCGCAAGGTGTCCACTGCCCCCACATTGCCCGGGAATATAACATAGGCCATATCAGGGAATTTACTCTCACTGCCCGTTTTCCAAACCGGAATACCGGGAGCCACCTGGCCCATAACCAGAGCATGCTTTACGGATAATCCCTTTGTGCCCACATCACTGGAGGTAATGCCCCCCTTGGCAATAAGGAAGCTTGGCTGAATGGACAGACGGCTGACAATGCTGGTAATCGCCTCAGAAATCTTAACGGATACCCGTAGGGATTCCTCCTCTGACCCGGCATCAAACCGCTTGCGACCGGTATATACCACCACGGTCTGTCCCTGCTTTATATCAGCTTCAACCTCAGCTACGATTTTCTTAAGCTCTTCCTCCAGCTTGTCCGGCTCCAGAACCAGCATGTGATTAAACTCAATGCACTTAACATACGGGCTCTTTTTAAGCTCCTCAAACTGCTTGGTAGTTTTTTGCACATGGGAACCGATAATTATAAGGCCACCATTATCATTGCCCTTGGCCACCAGCTCGTCACGGGTCAGGAGAGGCTTGTCTGATACACCGCCGATGACCTTGGTAAAAGCGGCTGCCGTACGGAACATGAAATTTTTCCCCTGCTTCATGGCCTTTATCAAGGCAATGGCAAACACCTTCACATCCACATAATCAACAGCATTTACAATTACCTTATTAAAATCCTTTACTGCCATCAGCTGCTCAGTAATCTTATCTACATTGAAAGCTCTGATATCCTCCAGGGAAATACAGGTAACGGACTCCTTGGTAAATCTTCCCTTGGTCTTTTCCTCAATATATTCCGCTATATTGGATTTGGTATAGCTAAAGGTCTTATCCTTGGCAAACTCCGTTTCCCCGGCCGGTGTCAGGTAGTCCTCCTCCTGAACATAATGAACATTTCCTATGGTAAACCGGCCACCCTCCTTGAAGAAGGGCATCATTACTTCGCCGTCGATGGCCGGACAGCCGGCTGCTTCAACAGTGCTTCTAAGAGTCTCCGTTTCCAGTGGATAATGGCCACGCAGGGTGGAATCACTGCGGCTGATAATCATAAAGCCCTGATTACGCTTTTTAGCCTCAGCCGCAATGCGCTGAGCCATGAGCGTATGCTGCTCTTTGGTATAATCCGCCGAAAAGGCCCGGGAATTGGTCAGAATAAAAAACATTGAGTTTTTCTCCTCAAAGCCTGAGGCAATACTTGCTTCCGACCAATCGGTATAGACGGAAATATCGTGAACGGTCTGTACCCCTGTCGGGTCATCATCCAGAACCACAATTTTCTTGTTAAAATCCTTTAGGGCCTCCTGTAAGGCAGTCTCCACCTTTGCCTCATCTATAGCCTTAATATTTGCAAAAAGCTCACTTTTTAACACCTTTGCCATTGCTTATCCCCCCATATTACTCTGCGGTTTTTACCTGAACCCCGGCAATATTCTCATAGAACTGAACGATACCGCTATGGTCATCCATAATGTGACCGGTAGCCTTAAGACTGAGCATAATCTGCTGCAGCTCACTGGTAAGCACCAAAGGAACCTCCAGGCTCTTGGCGGTGTCCATAACATTGGTAATATCCTTTAAATTAATGGCCAAGGTTCCACCTGGCTTAAAGTTGCGGCTGTACATCATCGGTGCCTTGGCATCCAATACAGTGCTGCCTGCCAGTCCACCACGAATAGCCTCATAAACCTTCTTAGGGTCAGCACCGGCCTTTTGGGCCAGCACCAGGGCCTCAGAAACAGCAGCAATATTAAGATTTACAATAACCTGATTGGCTAATTTTGTAACGGAGCCGCTGCCGTTTGGACCAACCACCGTAACGGAGGTACCCATGGCATCAAATACATCCCGCATTCTTGCTACCACAGTCTCCTCACCGCCAATCATAAATGCTAAGGTAGCATTTATGGCCCCTGGCTCACCACCACTTACCGGAGAATCGAGGAAATCGCATTTTTTCTCCTTGGCCCACTGGGCAAACTGCTTGGACTCTACCGGAGTTACAGAGCTCATATCAGCAATGATGGTGCCCTCAGCCACACCCTCCAGTATGCCATTTTCCCCCTTCAACAGGGAAGCCACAATTTTACCATTTGGCACCATGGTAATAACCACATCCTGGCCCTGGGCCGTTGCCTTAGGGGTAGCTCCAGCCTTCGCCCCTTCCTTCACCAGAGCGTCAACGGCCTCCTGGTTGATATCATAAACCGTTGTTTCAATACCTGCCTTCAAGAGATTGCGAACCATTGGCTTACCCATAATACCTAAACCGATAAAACCTACCTTTGACATTGTAAAAATCCTCCCACATTAAAAAATTTATTTACCCATTTATATTAGTGTGTGATGTGTAGCATACTACTAAAATCTAAAAAAAAAGAAGTACGCCAAATCCAACACATACAAACAACATTGACAGCCAGGGCACTCTCCTACGCTCAACCGCTATAGGATTGAGCATAGGACCATAGCCAGATTACAAACGGCTGCTCATAGCCTCCCTGGTCTTGTTCATGTGAAGCCTAAGGGCCTTCACTGCTCCATCACCATCACCGGCCTTCAGGGCCTTCAATATACTTTCATGCTCCTGAAAAGCCATCTCATGACGGTTTTGGTATACCAGGGAGCTTATAGTCACCCGTTCAACCTGGGCCCGCATCATCTGAAATATCCGGGCAAAATACATATTCCCGGTATAATTTATACTTACCTCGTGGAATTCCATATCAGCCTGCATAAATTCATAATGATTGCTTTGGCCTCGCAGTCTGTTCATGGTGTTTTCCAGACAATCCTCCATTTCCGCCAGTGCTTCACGTCCCTTGACCGAATCCGCCCCTTCGGCCAGACAGCGAAGGGTGCATTCCTCAATGGCCTCACGGGCCTGAATTATTTCATTGAAGTGATCAAGGGAAAGGGGCTTCACCCCGAAGCCGCGATTCAGATAAACCTCAATCAGGTCCTCATTCCTTAACTGCAGAACGGCCTCCCTGACGGGGGTACGGGAAATACTCAGCTTATCGGCAATCATTTGCTCAGAATAAATCTCCCCTTCCTGCAGGCTGCCATCCACAATGGCATTACGCAAATAATCATATACCTGATCCTTATATGATACCTTTTTTATCATGATGCTTATCTCCTTTGTTGTATGTAGTATACTACATACAAATCATAATTGCAATTGTTTTTTATTATTAATATTCATTTATTATTTTTGTATGAATATTATTTACATTCTCTATTCGTGATAGGCGGCCCGCAAAAGCTATTCCTATTCGTGATAGGCATCCCGCAGGACAGCTATTTCATGGGCGTAGCCGGCATTGTCGTTGGGCGTTTCCAATATAAAGGGAAGGTGTTTCAGCTGGGGATGATTTATTATTCTGACAAACGCCTCCATGCCAATACTTCCATTACCAATTTTTTCGTGACGGTCCTTATGGGAGCCCAATGGGGTCATGCTATCATTTAAATGTACTGCTCTTAATCGGTCAATGCCTATAACCCTGTCAAATTCCTTCAGCACACCCTCCAGATCATTGACTATATCGTAGCCGGCACTGTACACGTGGCAGGTATCTAGGCAAACACCAATATGACTGTCCAAATCCACCTGCTGAATAATAGCTTGCAGCTCCTCGAAGCTGCGTCCCACCTCTGTCCCCTTGCCGGACATGGTCTCCAGCAAGACTGTGGTAGTCTGGTCCTTGTTCAGCACATTATTGAGAAGCTCACCAATAAGCCCAATGGCCACCTCCACCCCCTGCTGAACATGGCTTCCCGGGTGAAAATTATAGAGGTTGCCTGGTGTGTATTCCATGCGCCGCAAATCATCAGCCATTATATTATAGGCAAATTCACGAAGCTCAGGCTTTGCAGCACAGGGATTTAGGGTATATGGGGCATGAGCTACCAGAGTACCAATCCTATGCTCTGTCTTGTATGCCAAAAACCGCCTCACATCCTCCTCATCAATATCCTTGGCCTTGCCGCCCCGCGGGTTACGGGTAAAAAACGCAAATACATTGCCATTTATTCCGGTAATCTCCCTACCCATGGCCAAATATCCCTTTGATGAAGAAACATGATTACCAATATAAAGCATATTTTCCCTCCGTAAAAATTACCGCTAATTCGACCAGATAATCAAATTAGCGGTAGTAATCACATATAACGAGCATTAAGATGTCCCCCACCTTTTTAGGTGGGGGAAAACAAACTACAACAGCTGGCGAGCATATCTCCCAGTGCGGA
>NZ_CAMYWM010000138.1 GCF_947302755.1 uncultured Anaerovibrio sp. | reverse complement strand
CTGAATTGGGCTAAATTTTCCCCAGGGCTGTGGAGACCTGTCCAAGAGGCAAAGCCTGTTGGCTGCCGTTTGGTTTCTCTGGAATTTCATTCACTTCTGCCCTGCTCTGCAGTCAGCTGGCTGAGACGCTGGCAGTTATTAACAGATAATAGCTATCCGTTAATAATTTTACCTTTTATTCATATTTGTGTCAATCAGCGGTCCCCTGTTTCATCTCTACACAGGAACAATATTATGGTATAATTATCTAGTTATTGCACACGTGATGGAGGAGTAATTGAGTATGAAGCTGGAAAACATAAGTAAAATCATAGCAGATGAATTAAAAATAAAGTTTTTTCAGGTCGATGCCGTCAGCGAATTGTTGGATGAGGGGAACACCATTCCCTTTATTTCCCGCTACCGCAAGGAAAAAACCGGTGAATTGGACGAGGAAAAGGTGCGTATCATTTCTGACAGACTCACATATCTTCGTAATTTCGTAAAACGTCAGGAGGAAATTCTCAATAAAATAGAGGAACAGGGCAAGCTTACGCCGGAGCTGCAACAGGCCATTGAAAAGACCACCAAGCTGCAGGAGCTGGAGGACATTTATCTTCCCTACAAGCAGAAAAAGCGGACCAGGGCCCAAAAGGCCCGGGAAAAGGGGCTTGAACCCCTGGCCAATACCATTATGCTGCAAAGCCTTGCCACCGGTTCACCTGAGGAGGTGGCCGCCGGCTTCATCAATCCTGAGCTGGAGGTGGAGACCGCTGAGGAGGCCCTGGCCGGTGCCCAGGATATTATTGCGGAAATGATTTCCGAGGATGCCAGCCTTCGACAGGAGCTGCGCAAATTTCTGTGGAACAACGGCTTTATCACCACCTCACTGGAAGAGGAAAAGGAAAATACAGATGAGGGAAAAATATTCCTCATGTACAAGGAATACAAGGAGCTGGTCCGCACCCTGCCCTCCCACCGCATCCTGGCCATCAACCGGGGAGAGAAGCTGGACTGCCTCAAGGTCAGGCTGGAGGCCGAGGAGGACCGTATTTTATCCATCATCGAAAAGCGGTTTATCACCAGCAGCTCCATATTCCAGGGCCTGTTAAAGGACACCATAGCCGACAGCTGGAAGCGGCTTATTCAGCCATCCCTGGAACGGGAAATCCGCAATCAGCTCACTGAAACTGCTGAAAAGCAGGCCATTGATGTTTTTGGCACCAACCTGCGCCAGCTGTTACTCCAGGCCCCCCTGGCCGGCTTTACCGTTATGGGCCTTGATCCGGGCTACCGCACAGGCTGCAAGATGGCCATTGTGGACCCCACAGGCCACGTGCTGGACCATGGGGTTTTATATATAACCCATGGTGAAAAGGGGGCCGCCGATGCTGCAAAAAAAGCCCTGGCCCTCATAAAGAAATACAAGGTAAATCTCATATCCATAGGCAATGGCACCGCCTCCTTTGAAACCGAGGAATTTGCCGCCAAGCTCATAAAGGACAATGGGCTGGATACCCACTATATTGTCACCAGCGAAGCCGGTGCCTCCGTGTACTCTGCTTCGCCCCTGGCCAAGGAGGAACTGCCGGAATACGATGTTACTATCCGCGGAGCAGTTTCCATTGCCCGCCGGGTACAGGATCCCTTGGCCGAGCTGGTTAAAATTGACCCCAAGGCCATCGGTGTAGGTCAGTACCAGCATGATGTCAACCAGAAGGAATTGGCCAATACCCTGGATCAGACCATTGAATCCGCCGTAAATCACGTGGGTGTGGAGCTCAACACGGCCTCTCCGGCCCTGCTGAAGCACGTGGCCGGCATTAACGCCACCATTGCCAAAAACATCGTGGCCTACCGTAACGAAAACGGCCCCTTCAGCTCCCGCCGGGAGCTGCTAAAGGTGGCCCGCCTTGGCAACGCGGCCTATACCCAGTGTGCCGGCTTCCTGCGTATAGGCGGCGGCAAAATGCCCCTGGACAATACGCCGGTTCATCCGGAGTCCTATGAATTGGCAAAGAACATTCTGGCCAAGCTGGGAGCGGATATGGATATTCTAAAGGACAAGAACCAGCTGGAAATCCTGCAGGCAAAAATAAAGCTGGCTGACCCTGAGAAGCTGGCCAAAGAGCTGAATGCCGGGGTGCCCACAGTAAAGGATATTTTGGATGCCCTGTCCAAGCCTGGCCGGGACCCCCGTGAGGATCTGCCGGTTCCATTGACCAGAAAGGCCATTGTCAAGCTGTCGGATATCAAGGTGGGAACCGTTATGCGGGGCACCGTCCGTAACATCACGGATTTTGGGGCCTTCGTGGATATTGGCATAAAAACCGCCGGTCTTATTCATATTTCCGAATTAAGCAGCAGGCGGGTAAAGCATCCCCTTGATGTGGTAGCCGTAGGTGACATTGTAACCGTACTTGTTATCAGTGTAGATGAAGCACGGGGCCGCATTGGCCTCAGCCTCAAGCAGGTACCCCAGGAGGCCAGGGCCATATGACAACCTTACCAGAAATTGATGAATGCGGGTTCAAGGCCCTTTTGACCCAGATAAAGCCTGCAGACGAAGGCAGTATACGGGAGGTTGAGAGGGTACTGATGGGCTCCTCCATTGAGAAGCCGGACTTCGGGGCCCTCCGCTTCCTGTTAAAAAAATATGCTGGTGCCACCTGGCAGTCGGACTTCACTAATGATCCCATGAAGGCCGTAACCATTTGCTGTGCCGACCATGGTGTGGCCCAGGAAAATGTCAGTGCCTACCCGCCGGAAACCACCTTGCATATGGTAGCCAATTATCTCATTTCCCATGGAGCCGCTGCCAATGTTTTTGCCGATTTTACCGGTGCCCATCTCTGCGTGGCCGACCTTGGCATCAACAGCGATAAGGCCCGGGATATTCCCGGGCTCATCCACTTCCATATTGCCTCCGGTACCAACAATGCCACCCGTGGACCGGCCATGACCAGAGAACAGGCTATAGCTTCCCTGTATTATGGCTTTACCCTGGCCCAACAGCTTCGCAGACAACAGGGAATAACCCTTTTTTTACCGGGAGAAATGGGGATATCCAATACCACCGCCAGTGCGGCCATTACAGCGGCCCTGCTGAAGGAGTCACCGGCCAATACCACGGGACGGGGCACCAACATATCAGATAAGCGATATAAAATCAAGGTGGCCACCGTAGAGAAAATGCTGACAGTCAACCAGCCCGATGACCAGGACCCTATTGATGTTCTGGCCAAGGTTGGCGGCTTTGAGCTGGGGGCCATTGCCGGTATTATGCTGGGAGCAGCGGCTTCCCATTCCCTCACCATATTGGACGGCTTTAATTCCAGTGCTGCGGCCCTCATTGCCATAAGGCTGGCACCTGCCGTCAAGGACTACCTGGTACCCTCCCACCGGGCTGGCGAGCAGGGACAGCCCCTGATACTGGACGAGCTGGGCTTTACTCCCTTGATGGATCTGAACATAAAGCTGGGGGAGGCAGTGGGTTCCTCCCTGGTGGCTGATATTTTGGATACCTCCATCAGAGCCTACCGAAGCCTCCAAAAAACAAGCTCCACCAGTGATTTATACGCTGATACCATTGAAAAGGAGCTTATACCCCAGGTTGAAATTACCTTGACGGACAAGACCTTTGATTATTACACCCGTACCATGTCCGAGCCGGATAAGGAGGTCATGGAGCGCTGCCAGCTGCGGCTGGACAACCTGTCCAAGCCCATCTACAGCCTTGGGGTCATCGAGCAAATAGCCGCCCAGCTAAGCGGAATCACCAGCAATGAATTGCCCACGGACGTAGATAAAACCCTGCTGCTCTTTGGCATGAACCAGACTGAGGCCATAGATAATGACCAGGCAGCCTTTATTCACAGCTTTGCCACCCAGGCCGGGGCAGATGTTATGGCGGCCTATTTAACCCAGGACCGTTCCCAAATGGATGCCTTTGAATTTGGCCGTATACAGGGGGAAAATATATCCCTGGGCAATCAGGTTATGGGCTTATCCATCATTCACAATACCCCCTCCAAAATAGACGAGCTGGCCGATATGCTCTGCGATAAGAGGGGTAACCTAAAGCTGCAGGCCACCACATTTATGAACAAGCTGCCCCCCAATATGCAGCTTATTGCCTCAGCCCTCCTGGGAGCTATCATCTCAGCCACTCACAACCGTACCATGATAATTCTGGGGGACAGGGCCGTAACCGCCCTGGCGGGCTATGCTGCCCAGCTGGTACCGGAAATTCAGCCTTTTCTTCTCCCCATTGAGCCGCCCCTGTATCACATGAAGGTCAACATTCCCGGCGTCACCGCCTGTATGGGGATGCGGCTAATCGATGCTGCCCTGCACACCATTAACAACATGAAAACCTTTAGTGAAGCCCAGGTTGCAGTGGCCAACGACGGCCCAGGAGCCGGCCGGCAGCTATAGCATACTAAACTCCGTGCAAAATGATATTTTGCACTACACCCTTACACGAACACTAAGTTCCCACTGCGCCGTAGGCTTGTGCTCACTAAGTGTTCATAAAAAACAGGGTATGGGAAAGCAACACACTTTCCCATACCCTGTTTAATTGCCGGAAATCACACTTCCCGCATCCGATATTCCACATCCTCATCCATCATCTGGAGCATAATATCCGTAAACCGGGGATCAAGCTGGCTGCCACTGACCTTCATCAGCTCTTCCCGCACTACGGACTGAGGCAGCACATCCCGGTAGCTGCGCTTTGATGTCATGGCATCATATACATCCGCCACCGCAATTATTCTGGCCTTTTCCGGAATTTCATTGCCGGCCAGGCCATCCGGGTAGCCCGTACCATCGAACCGCTCGTGATGACTGCGGGCCCCCACCCGCAATTCCTCCATTCCATGGACATATGACAAAATAGCACTGCCAATAACCGGGTGCATTTTCATGGATGAATATTCCCGTGGCGTCAGTTTATCAGGCTTATTAAGCACCTGACCGGACACCCCAATTTTACCAATGTCATGGAGCAGGGCCATAAAATAAATTTTCCGCTGATAATTTTTTGATTTGCCGGCCCGATAAGCAATTTCCCGGGAATAATCTGCCACCCGCTGGGAATGACCATTGGTATATGGATCCTTGGCATCAATGGTCTTGGCCAGGGCAAAGACCATTTCCTTGAACAACCGCTTGGTAAATGCCAGCTGTCGCACAGTAGCCTGAATCTGCTTATCAATCCGCTCCTGCATCCGCTTTTTCAGGGAGATAAGCTCCAATGTGCGCTGAACATGGGTTAAAATCAGGGTCGGTATATATGGCTTGTGAAGAAAATCAAAGGCCCCCGCCTGAATTCCCTTTACCTCCAGCTCCTGATCCATTTCAGCAGTAAGCATAATCACAGGAATTTCCTTCAATTCACCATCCTTTTTCATATATTCCAATACCTGAAATCCATTCATTCCAGGCATATTTATATCCAGGAGCACCAAATCCGGCTTCCGCTGCTGCATAAAGTCAATGGCTTCCCTGCCGCCTAAAGCCATGGCCACCTCATAATCCTTCTCTAAAATTGCCTCAAGAATCATGTGGTTTACCGAGTCATCATCTACTGTCAGAATAAGACTCTTACTATCTTGGGAATTCTCCATGACATCACACCTCCTACCTACTTATTCTATATTTATTTACTTTGAAAATCAATGCAAATAAATAGGTCTCCGTGTAAATACAGCGGAGACCATATTTTATTTGTTTATATATATTTCGCCGTGGCACTCATAGCTGCGGATTTCCCTTACCTTATTATCCCCATCCAGCATAACCACTGTAGGCTTATATTGAACGGCTTCCCTTTCCTCCATAAACGCATAGGCCATAATAATCACCACATCCCCTGGCTGGGCCCAGCGGGCTGCCGCCCCATTGAGGCAAATCACACCGGAGCCCGGTTTGCCGGGAATAACATAGGTTTCCAGCCTGGAGCCGTTATTGTTATTCACCACCTGCACCCGTTCATTTTCATATATTCCCGCTGCCTTCATCAAATCAGCGTCAATTGTGATACTGCCCATATACTGAAGATTGGCTTCAGTAACTGTGGCGCAATGAAGCTTGGATTTTAACATGTGAAGCATCATAAAATTAACCCTCCAAAATCACATTATCAATAAGACGGGTCTTACCGATCTTTACCGCAATAGCCATAATAGACTCACCGTCTACCTTGTCAATTTCCTCCAAAGCCGGGAAGGAATATATTTCTACATAATCGATAACCGCCATTGGCTCACTATTGATTTCATCCACAATAATTTTCTTAAGCTGACTAACCCTTGTTTCCCCGCTGTCAAAGGCCTTCCTGGCCAAATTCAGGCTCCGGGATAAAACCAGTGCCGCTGTCTTTTCCTCAGTTGAAAGATATACATTACGGGAGCTGCGGGCCAGGCCGC
>NZ_CAMYWM010000137.1 GCF_947302755.1 uncultured Anaerovibrio sp. | reverse complement strand
CTTATTTGCTATGCCTAAAAAGCGGTTACTCATCAGAAATCCTTGTTTCAAACTTATTCCCCTCTATATATCTAATAAAAAATATTATTTATTTTTTCCACGTTCTGTGTTATCTTCAACCTTTTCTGGTAATTTTAAAAGCTTACTGTCAGGTATATTGACGAATTCGTTAATGTTCAATACACATTTTCTACCGTCCATTTTTCCGTCCGGTCTAATAAAATAGGAGGCTGCGGCAATTCTGGTAAGCTCATTTCCCTGAAAATAAAACCGTACTGCTTCCAGTCCGGAAGTACCCGTATCCGTACGGTAATCCTCATATGTTCTGCCATCAGGCAATTCTCCTTCACCCACATACTTGTATTCAGGGGAACCAGCTGGCTTTTTGTCCGCTGGCAGCATAGCCGTAAACAGCCGGGAAACATCGGCAGGACCAAAATTTTCACCATAAAGAAGCATTGATTCTATGTCAAAGCTTTCTGCCACCACCTTATTTTTACCCTTTGATGAGCTATAATTCACTTCTTCATCCTTTGTCTCCCGATTAAAAGAGAAAACTTCATCCTTATTTCTTAATACACACTTGGCAAATGTACCATAGTCAACCTCATTGTAACTATCAGTATCCCTCAGAACAATTA
This sequence comes from uncultured Anaerovibrio sp., assembly GCF_947302755.1. Lineage (GTDB taxonomy): Bacteria > Bacillota > Negativicutes > Selenomonadales > Selenomonadaceae > Anaerovibrio. Next base: position 5,828 of record NZ_CAMYWM010000137.1, on the reverse strand, counting down.
TACCCTTATAGCTCTGATTAATATAAAGTGGCGGTATTCTCATAGCTTCAAAGCCAAGCCTGACAGCCTCTATGTTATGAATACGAACTGCGGGGGTAACATTGGTATAACGTATTGTACAATTTCTTAATGACAACATATTACTGTATGTAGTTATTTTGCCGGCAGAGGCTGTTCCAAATATAAAGCAACAAGCTATAAGGGCCGTCAAAAATAATCTTATAAATTTATTTTTTATCATTCTTATTTTCCCCCAATACCTCTACCTGTACATAATTATTCATCAAATCATTCAAATCCGCTGCATCGGCCTTATATACATTGATAGGCTGTCCCCATGGTGCCAATTCAAATACATCATAATCCTTCTTTAATTCAATTATATTCAGGGTATCCAGCATTTTCTCACGCCCATCATATTGCAAATATCTTTGTATCTTGGCTAACTTCCCATCCTTGTACAGTAAATTATATGTTATAACTCCGGAGGTTGAGCCCTGCTGGGTCAGTATATTACTGGAATACTGATTACATGTATATTCCACACCGTTAATAAGCACCTTAGTTTCATTATTAAATACAGGTTCGGTCAAGCTTATAGGATTATTTCTCCATGAATCACCCCAGGCTAACACAGATAAGCCCTTAGGCAAAGCCATCATTCTATATGTTTTAGGCCATTCCTCCTTAGGATCCAAATCCTCCCTATTTATATCAGTCAGGGCCAAAACACGAGCTTTCGTTTCTCCCCTATCTACAAAGAAGCTGTACAGTTTACCATCACGGTACATGGCCTTCGATGACCATACCATACCATTCTTAACATTTGTGCTTTTCCGAACAAGTCTCGTATCACCATCTGCCACAATTCTGGTCAAATTGGGTGATCCTTCTTCCTGGTATGTCAATATAAAATGCTGTGCCTGCAGCATGTCCTTGTATACCTGATCATCGGCCTGCTGGGCAAATGCCGGACACGACAAAAGGCCCGTTAACAGAGCTCCTAATATAATTTTCTTCAATCCCATAATATTTATCACTTTACCCTTCCATCTAATTCTGCCAAAATCCCATCTTTACCATTAATTGAATCCTTGACGGCCTTCTCTATGGCATTAGTACATTGTTCCTGGCTAACCTCTACTGTACCTATAGTCACCGTATATCCACTTCCACGGGAAGTTTTCACCGTCCAATTTGAACTGTCTGAATGTCCCTTACCTCTTCCATAAAGAACGACACGTCCTGTTTTGACATCCACTACCCGGAGCATCACCTTGGCAGACACCGTATATATTTGTCCACCAGCCATAGTCCCGCCCATGCCTCCAGAGTTAGCAACCCCTGCACTGCTCTTTGCTGTAAGGCTTGTAACAGAGCCAATAGCTACAAAATCTGCCCCGGACATTTTACCAATTTCCACAGCTGAAGCAGGATTAACCAAGCCCGTCATATTAAGGCTATGTTCATCTACAATGGCTTGCAGCTGCTCTCTCTCAATCACTTCAAATCTGCCGGAACGTTGCAGCTCAAAGCCTGCATCCTCGCCTGCCGTTCCAGCATAGTTTCCAAAATGGTTCCAGGTTACAGCTGCTTTATTTTGAAACGGAAGCACTGCCATTGTTGGATAATCGTCAATATCATTAGCTTGTACAAAATTCGGCATAAGGAACACTGCTGCCACAAAAAACAAAACTATTTTTTTCACCAATATCAAATAAACCTCTCCCTTCACAAAACATGGTCTTAAATTATGGCTTTTGTAGAATTGCTTATCCAATTAATGGACCAAAAGCTTCAGTTCGCTATTATTGATAGAAACCACATAAATGTTAAGCTTTGAATTTGCTTTAAGCATTTTAGCGAGAATGTGTGGCTTTTGTACAGACTCAACCTCTATCAAAGCCTGTCCATTATTCATTTCCCTAAAATAGACATTCTGTACCCCCGTCAGGCAGCGCAATTCTTGTTGCAACTGGTCTACAGCGTTAATATCCTGTGTCTTTACAATAACATGTAAACCACTAAAGGCTTTGGCAGCCACCTTATGAAATTTTGCTTCAATTTTCTTTGCCGCCTCTGCAGCAGCTACCTGTTTTGCCTTAATTTGGGCTAATTCTTGGTTATTATCCACACCTTGTCCTTCTGCAGTAAATGTTGCAGCAATATTCCCTGTTGAAAAGTCAATCAATCGAATCTCCAAAATGGCACGTCCGGAGCTAACAAGTGTCTCTTTATATCCCCCCTTCCCGTCAGGTACTCGCACATCATAAGCAGAGGCTTTGCATTTTCCGAATACAAGATAATCTATTGGCCTTTCCTCAGATGGTGCTGTCATAATTGTCCCACCACGATAAATAGTATTTAACAATTCGGAATTACGTAGACGAGCCACTTGATTAGCATCAACAACATGCGTAAATCCCATATCAATTAATCGTTCATTTAACGCTTCCTCCACTATCAAATCATGACTGTTGCTGCTTTCACTGCGCTCATCAACATTGGAGGTACTAAAAACTGAACGAACAGGATTCTCTTTGTCAATAACAACAACAGCAATACGTGGATCATTAAGCATAACAATGGTGTTCAACCGACTTATAAGTGTAGCATCAGGATTTGTATCAACATCTATTCTCGCTTTAATTTTAAAAATATTGCCTTCATTGTACGATGATAAAATTTCAATATTTGTAACATACCCCTGTGATTGAGAATATATTTCATCTAACTTTAATTGATAATTCTCAACCAAGCTCTTGGAGGCAATATACGTTCCTGCAGCTTCTTCAACCGCATTGCGCACTGCATCCTGGCGTGCAGCCTCCTCATTTATACCAGTCCCCTCAGCAATGATAATTTGTGCCGAAGCAATGTGACATGAGCATAACAATACAATGAGAAAAAGAATAAAGTTTGATGCCAACGCAACCAGCCTATCGGCAATAATTTTTCTCTCAAACATTCATATAACCTCCATTTATTAGATTTTTCAGATAACAAAAGTATATCACCAGCATCCCCTCTGCAATACAAAAGTAACTGTAGAATGTATTTTCCCACTGCATATAACGAGTTGAAGATGTCCCCCACCTCGTTAGGTGGGGGAAAACAAGTGACTCTTTCTACAAAAAACACCTGAAACGAATTTAAAATCCATCTCAGGTGTATTTTGCTTATTTTAAAAATTATGCCCGCTCGATGTAGGCACCGGTACGGGTGTCGATGCGGAGTACATCGCCCTCGTTGATGAACAGAGGCACGCGGACAGCGTAGCCGGTCTCCAGGGTAGCCATCTTGGTAGCACCGGTAGCAGTGTTGCCCTTTACACTTGGCTCGCACTCAGTAACCTTCAGCTCAACAGAGTTAGGCAGAGTTACACCAATGATCCGGCCCTTATAGGACTGGATAGCCACTTCCATGTTCTCCTGCAAATAGTTCAATGCATCACCCAGCTGCTCCTTGTTAAGCTCAGTCTGCTCATAGGTCTCATTGTCCATGAAGGTGTACATACCATCAGTCTCATAGAGGTATGCCATGCGGGCAGTATCAAGACGGGCCTGAGGCATTTTTTCGTTAGGGTTGAAGGTGCGCTCAATAACGGCACCGGTCTCAACATTCTTGATCTTGTTGCGTACAAAGGCTGCGCCCTTACCTGGCTTAACGTGCTGGAAGTCCACTACCTGCCATACGCCACCGTCAATTTCGATTGTCAAACCTGTACGAAAATCTGTACTTGTAATCATTAGAAAAACCCTCCAATTTAAAATTGCAAATTAATTTTTTATTAACCTAATCCACCGCCCTTACCGGACTAGCTTTGCGTCGCAAGCGGTTTCCCTTCTCCAATGAAAAAGGGAAGATTAAGTGTCATACCCTCATATATTGTTAATATGTCAGCTCAATCAGCTCTTTAGGAGATGATGTAAGCACCTCATGTGAAGTATCTGTAACCAACACCGTATCCTCTATGCGGACGCCGCCCCAATGGGGAATATATACTCCCGGCTCAACGGTAATCAGGGTATTGGGCTGCAAGCCTTCGCAGGTGCTCCGGGGTGACAGGGTAGGTGATTCATGGATTTCCAGCCCAAGGCTATGGCCCAGTCCGTGACCGAAATATTCGGCATAGCCCCTGGCGTGAAGGTATTTTCTTACCTCACCATCCACTGCCTTGCCAGCTGCTCCGGGTCTCACCAGGGACACCCCCAGCAGCTGGGCCTGAAGGACAGCATCGTATACATCCCGCTGCTTAACATCTGCCCGACCAACGCAAAGGGTTCGGGTAATATCAGAATGATATCCTTTATACACAGCACCATAGTCCATTGTAACAAATTCCCCGGCATTAATCAACTTTTCTGTTGCAGTTCCATGGGGCAGGCTTCCCCGTTTTCCCGAGGCTGTGATGGTGGTAAAGGCCGGCCGCTGGGACCCCAGGGAGCGCATAACCCCCTCCAGGCGGGCCGCCACCTGATTTTCGCTGATACCAGGCTTAATATAGGTGATAATATCCTCAAAGGCCTTATCACTTATGGCAACCGCCTTCCGTATGCATTCCAGCTCCTCCTGATCCTTAATCTGACGGAGATCATTTAAATTCACTGATTTTAGGGTAATCCTGTCCCCCACCTGTTCCTTGATTTTTCCGTACCAGTCCACCACCAGGGCAGCTCCTTCAAAGCCCACCTGGGTGATCCCCAGCTCCTGCACCACCTCAGCCACCCGCAGCAGCAATCCCTTTTCCTGCTTGGCCAGACGATAATCCGGGGCCTCCTGCCGGGCCTGCTCCACATAGCGGAAATCCGTCACCAGCACCGCATCCTCATCAGAAACCACCAGCATGGTATCATCACCGGTAAAGCCGCTGAAATAATGGAGGTTCTCCAGCTTGTTAATGATTACCCCATCAAGCCGCTGGTCATACAGATAATCCCTAAGTGCCTCTATTCTGTCCTTAATCATATCAAACACTTCCAAAAATTAATTTAGCTTCTGCTTCATTTTTCTAATAGCAACTGCCATGGCCCCAAAATAGCTGTCAACGCCAAAGCCCAAAATCTGTCCCATAACCACCGGGGCAATTACCGATTTATGGCGGAATTCCTCACGGGTGTGCACATTTGACAAATGAACCTCAATAACCGGCACCTTTATGGCCGCAATGGCATCCCGAATTGCAATGCTGTAATGGGTAAAGGCGGCAGCATTTAATATAATGAAGCCGTAGCCCTTGGTCTGGGCCTGCTGAAGGGTATCCACAATATCCCCCTCATGGTTGGACTGGAAAAAATCCGTGGAAATGCCATGAGCGGCTGCCTGCTTCTGCAGCATATCATTAATGTCCGCCAGAGTCTCATAGCCGTATATTTCCGGCTCTCTGGTTCCCAGCAAATTCAGATTTGGTCCATGAATTACAAGCACTTTACCCATTTCATCATACTCCTTTTTGTAAAACTCATCCGCCCTCTGGGGACACCTCATCCACCGTCTTCGACGGTCCCCCTTCCCCTTAAGGGGAAGGCTATTATATCTTGACTTCCTTGGGGGAAGTGCCCGCAAGGTTGGAGGGGGTACGTATTTTTTTATATTATCGCATAAAAATACATTTTATATATCTCTGCGCAAAATAGTATATGGCTCCACTGGCTGGGCCATCTTCATTTTCACCAGCTGTTGGGGATGAGGAGCCACATCAATCTGCTCACCTTCATCGTTGTACATTTCATCCAATATCATCCGGCAGCCTGGCAAATGGGGCTGAAATACTTCGATTTCCTGGCCCCTCTTCATGTTGTTGCGCTGCTCCACCATGGCATAGCCTG
>NZ_CAMYWM010000136.1 GCF_947302755.1 uncultured Anaerovibrio sp. | reverse complement strand
ACTGATCCTGATGAGCTTTATAAAGATTTAGGAATATGATTTATAATGTCCAATAAAATACATTGTTTGATAAAAAGGCTATATATAATTGAGCGACCTCGTAATTTGATACGGGGCCTTTTTTAGAACACATATTTGTCGATATTTGTCAAAACAAGACTGCCGTGGATATTACCAAAATGGAAGAAGAAAATGCTTTACCTCATGGTTGGGAGAACATGGCATATGATGCTTTTCTCATAGAACGGCGCAAACTGATGGCTGCCAAAATTAAGCAAGCAAAGCACAGGTATCCTCATCCCTGGTCAACAGGTCATCTCCTCCTCTTGTATCAGGCACATGATCACGGCAACCACCAGCACAACGATTTCGATATGAACAAATCTCACAACTAGGATATTACTACAGTCTTCAGCCTCCAGATTCTTTGCAAAAGAAATGCTATATACATACGATTAGGTATATAGTCCATAACAAGATTATTTTTCTATTTTGCTTTACCTACGGAATGATTATATAATGAAGAATATACTTAGCAAAATAAACATCTATGGTCTATAACTGAACAACCAGATTTTCCGGTTTACTATCTGGTTTGCAATAGCAAGCTACAATGGCTATGTCACTAATAATAAAATTTTTTAGAAGGATATAAAATGAATAAACTAAATAACTTAAGCGTCAATGGAGCAACCATATTGATGGCTGCATTGGTAATCGCCAGGGGAACATCCTTCATGTTCTCCAAGCTTCTTCTAACAGATATGGGGCCACTAAGCCTGTTAGGAATAAGATTTTTATTGGCTTTTATTATTATATTCACGATATTTTTCAGATATATAAATAAAGCTGTAAAAAAAGACTCAACTGTCATACGAATAAGTGTAATCTTGGGAGTAATTAATTTTTTGTGTATGGCATCAGAATTGATTGGCCTGCAATATACTACCTCCTCCACCTGTGCCTTTATTGAAAATTCAGCAATAGTAATTGTTCCTGTCATGGAAGCCTTTTTGCTTCGCAGAGCTCCTTCATGGCAGATTATTGTATGTAGCATTGTTACAATGGTTGGTATTGCACTGATTACCATTGGAAGTGGATTTGATGGTTTTGGCATAGGTGAATTTTTATGTGTAATTGCTGCCCTGACCTTTGCCATAGCGATTATTATCAATGGCCGAAGCTCCAGAGCACACGATTCTTTTACAATAGGCCTATTAAGCGTTGGCACAATGGGTTTTATGGCAATAACAGCTGCCCTTGTTTTTGAGTCCCCACATCTTCCGAATACTTCGGAACAATGGATGATGCTGATGATGCTTGTACTGGTATGCACCTGTCTGGGTTTTGTTCTTCAGCCGGTAGCGCAGAGTCGTATCAGTATTCAAATGGCAGGGGTAATGTTCGGACTAAATCCCCTTACCGCAGCTGTCCTTGGATGGATTTTTATGGGCGAAGCCTTAGGTACTGCTGGAGTAATTGGCGGTCTGCTGATTATAGTCGGTATAGTTGGCATCAGCTTACGAGGCAAAGCTTATAGTTAAGTATGCTGTTTTATTAGTTTCCCCAATAGCTCTGTATTCGTAAATTTCCGCTATTAAGGCTGACTAAGGATTTCACCCATTATATGTGTCCATACTGGGCACACCATGAAATAAAGCAGAGGCTAGCCACTTAAGGCTAACCTCTGCTTTATTCTTCGGGTTCCATTGTTGATTATTCTACACCAATGCATTCAGTATTTGGTTCCTTTGATATTCTCTATTCACTGTATAGGCGAATGACATTGATAAGCGGTTCTTCGTAGGGATGTATAGCTCTAATTGCCTGAATGGTTTGTTTCAATTTATCCTTTTCCACATTTACCTCAACCTTCAATTCATCCTCTTCACATATTACTCCTATTTCTCCTCTATAAGGATTAGCTCCATTCAGCGGTCTCCATAATCCTTTAACACGGGTATATGACATACAGGCATCATAATTCCCCATACACCCTGCTCCGGCCTTTTGTAGGGCAATCTGTAAATCTTTGAAATGGCTTTCAGGTATGTAGATTTCCAATTTAAACATCAATATCACCTACAGTCATTATAAGGCTAGTCAGCCCCTTCACAAACATCGCACCGTCATCTTCAGTCCGTTTGGCAGGCCCCTTAAGATGAACCTTCTTATTTGCTCTCCTAGCCCTTTTGGATATGTGCCTCTCCATCAGCAGTCTATCAATGTTTTCATTAGTGTACTGCCAACCGTTCTGATGGATTGCGTAAGCTTTTTTGCCCAATGCCAATGCTGCAACACCATAATCCTGGGTTACCACTATGTCTCCCTTACGGCAAAGGTTTATTAGAGCCAAATCAACTGCATCGGCCCCAGCCGCAATGATATCTACTTTACTGTATTCAGAAGTAAGCACATGGTTTGTATCACATAGAAGAACTACAGGTATCTTATATTTTTGAGCAATTTGTTCTGTCAGGCGGACCACCGGGCAGGCATCGGCGTCAACATAAATATTAGTCATTTCTACTCCACTCGTTCAAATCTATATTGTTGCTCAACCTCAGGATACTTCTTACGGTCCACTTCACTCATAAACATATCAAGCGGTCTTGCATAAATCCCTTCACTGCCATACATGGCCTGATACACCACAAACTGTTCATCAGTTTCGGTGTGCTGGGCAATCCTATTTTTTCACTGGGCCACGAGCTGCACCGTTACGCTATCGCGGTTTAATAAAGCAGTCAATTCCTGTTTTGACATGTCAATATGTCCCAGCCGCGTATAAGCCCAGGAATTGGAACCATAGAAAATAACCAGCTTATTCCCCGCATAGAGGACAATATCACCATATTGGGTGGTTATCTGGTTATCTGCGCTGACAATATTCTGACCGATAGCGCCCACCTGTTCAAAGCCGCCATAAGGTGACAGTTTGATGGTCAACGGCAAAAGTTTCTGCAATGCCGCCGTGGAAGCATTCTGTTCCCAGGTAACGGGAACAACTTTATCATCAATGATGAGTTTCATCGCTTGCTCCTTCTTGGGTTCTGCCACGGATTTATTTTCCTGTGGGACAGCCTTCTGCACCTTACTGCCAGTATCCACAGTAGTCTCCTGCGCACCTGTACAGCCGGATAGCAGTAGCAGCATCGACAACATAACTACACTTATGATTTTCCGATTTGGCATTGCCCTCTCTCCTTATGCCCATACAGCTGCAAGGCATTATTTTGCAAACTTCAAATATTCTTGCCAGCCTGTCGGGCTTTTTCCAGTGCGGCATTGCCAGCAATATCACCTGTGTCCGTCACACCGCCACAAAAAAGCGTCTCCCTCAATTCGGCCTTGTCAAAGCAGTCTACCCAGCCCTGCACGCCGACGCGGGTTCCGGCTACGGTATCTGCTTCATCCTCTGCCGCCGTAGCCAGCAGATAAACTTCACGGAAACGATAATCCGAGGGGAACAACGGATTTGCCCGGTCCAGCAAGGTCTTTAACTGGCCACACATACCATAATAATAGACCGGCGTTGCCAGAACGACCACATCCGCCTGACCGATTTTAGCCGTGATTGCATTGGCATCGTCGTTTATCACACACTGCATGGTCTTTTGGCAGGCCAAACAGCCTTTGCAGAAATTTATAGTCTTATCCCGCAGGGTAATCTGCTCCACCACATGTCCAGCCTCCCTGGCCCCTGCAGCAAAAGCCGTGGCCAAAGCCTCGGAATTGCTGTTTTTTCTAAGACTTGTAGATATGATTATTACGTTTTTGCTCATCATTCTCTCCTCCATACACATGTTCCCCCCTTACTCTAACACTTGAAGTGTACTCCAAGTCAATTACTAAGAAGCAGCCCTGCAAAGGTCTTACCATTCGCAGGGCTGCATCTTAGAATTACTTCAGATTTTTATCAAAGAAGGCAAACAGTTTATCAAAGGGAATCTTGTCCATCTGGTCATAGAGGTCTACATGGGTAGCACCAGGAACAACGATTTCTTCTTTCTCCCCTTTGATGGCGGCATAGACATTATCGGAGAAATATTTGGAATGTGCCTTATCGCCGGTAATCAGCATGACCGGTGTATTGCCCAGTTCATCAATGTTGCTCATGAGTTTGAAATCGAAGAAGCCATACGGCGTCACCGAATCCCAAGCCAGCTTGTTGGAATTGATTGCCCGCGGATGGAAGGCACGGCCTACATAGTAGCCAAAGAAATCCTGAATAACGGGATTAGCATCAGCAGGCAGTTTATCTGGGAACATGGTATCAAAGGTTTCCACATTGCCCTTGGAATCTACGCCCAATTCATGTGCACCACGGATGGCCTTGCCCGTTCTGGCCTCTTCATTACGCATCTTAGCCAGATGCTGTTTCACGATCTCCCGCTGTTCCGGCGTGTAGTAAGCACCATTATAATGGTCGCTGATACTTTCACTCATATCATACATAGCCGAGGTTGCCACGGCCTTGATACGGCTGTCACTGCCAGCAGCAGTGATGGTCATGCCGGCCAGACCGCAGATGCCCATAGCCCCCACCTGCTCCGAATTAACAAACTTCAGATTGGAAACGAAATCCACAGCGGCATGGTAGTCTTCCGTAAAGATTTCCGGGGAGCCCATATTGCGGCGGCTGCCACTGCTCTCACCGGTGGTGGAGGGATCAAAGGCTACGGCCACATAACCATGCTTGGCAAACTCCTGCGCATACAGACCGGAGGACTGCTCCTTCACCGCACCAAAAGGCCCGGTAATCACTACGGCCTTGTATTGCTTGCTGGCATCAAAGTCTTTCGGCAGATACAGATGACCGGCCACTTCAAAGCCAAAACGGTTTTCAAATTTCACATTCTTGGCTTCAATGGAGTTGTCAATCTTGAATACACGGGTGTCATTGTCCAGCTCGCTGATCGAAGAACGCTGCATCTGCGAAGCTGTTGCCAGTGCTTTAGCCGGTGTTGCTGCCATCGTCACATCACTCCCCATAATCCCAAAGGACATCATGCCTGCCACCAGAGCTGCCAAAACCATCTTCTTGTTTTTGCCAATTTTCTTCAACATTTCTATTCTCCTTTACTTCACTTACACCGTTTATCCTCTTGCTTGATTTCATTATAGCGATTCTGTTTTGTAATTACCAATACTTATAAAAAATATATTGCTATGCTTACCAAGCATAAAAATCAACATCTTCAATGTTCAGATTGAAGCATCAAGGGCGTATGCACCTGCATGCGATAACATTGTACCCAAAACATCAGCGCCGCCAACAGACAGAACAACAGACCACCCAGCACGACATATTGCGTGCCCCAAACATCAATAAAATGACCGCTGACCGTAGTTCCGAGTACACAGCCCATATTGGCCGCCGTCAAGAACATGCCATTAGCAAAGTCCGGCGCTTCCGGAGCGGCACTTGCCATCCAGTACTGATTGATATTGGCATTGATACCGCCCAAGATGCCCCAAATGACCACAATAAGCCCCATCAACGGCCAAACGCTACCGCCGCCCAACAGGGCAATATAGATTACGGCGACCGCCAGCGGAAAGATTTTGACCACAGTCAATGGACACACGGTCAGCAGATTTCCCGCCAGCATACTGCCCCCAATATTACAAAGACCATACACAAACAGCAAGATACTGACTAAGGCTGGTGCTACGCCGGAAACAACACCCAGATACTCTGCCAAATAATTAAATACGCCGAAAATCGAACCATTGAGGAAAATCACCGCTACGATAGATGCCCAGACCATCGGCTTTTTGAGTACAGCGAGCTGACTGCCGTAGCTCAGTCGTGCCTTTACCGGCATTGAGGGAATAAACCATAATGTCGCCAGCATAACCAGCAAAGTAGCTAAGGCAAAGAACGCCATAGATGCAGAAAGGCTGAACTGCTCGGCCAAAAAGTTGCTGATGGGCACGCCTGCAACCATACCGGCGGCCACGCCCATATTGATTTTCGCCACCATCTTCGGTTCCTCGCCTGTCCGCGCTAATCCTGCCGCCACGGTAAAGGCCATCGCGCAATAGACCGGATGGAAAAACGCCGGCAGCACCCGCACCGCCAAAAGCACATAGAAATTTTCGGCAAAGACGGCAATCGTGCTGCAAACGGTAAACAGCCCCAAAATAAAGACCATCACCCACTTGCGATTAAATTGGGACATAAAGAGCGGCATGGTCGGCCCTGCCACCGCTACCCCCAAGGCAAACAAGCTGATAAGCCAACCGGCCTGCACCACACTGACCTGATAGTATTCCGCGATATAGGGCAAAATCCCGATAAATCCCATTTCGGTATTGAGAATGCCAAATACACCCGTGGTCAGGATAAGCAGCATTACGCTTTTATTTCCATTCTGTTCCATTTCCACACCTTCCTTTTCTTCCATTATAGATTTATCTTCATGTAAATACCAATACTTATAGAAAATGCCTATCTATGCTTTACAGTAATAGATTTACAATCTATAATAAGTGTCTGCCAAATAATTAATAAATACTTCTGAATACCTATAAATACTAGCAATA
>NZ_CAMYWM010000135.1 GCF_947302755.1 uncultured Anaerovibrio sp. | reverse complement strand
TTATTATGCCACGAGAAAGGGCTGGCGGGAAGACGACTTAAACTTTGACGCTTACAGACAAAATATCCTTTTGTTCTTTAATTGTCTTTACATCATAACGCTCCAAAGTTTCTTCATCTACATAATCAAACATGTCCGGAACGTGCTCATAAAGCTCATTGATAACAGCACAATCACATGTTTTTGTACTTCTATCTCCTCGCTCCATAGCAACTGCAATATATACATGAGCCATAACAAATAATCCTCCTTACTATAAAATAAACATATATTCGTTGCTATTATTATACAGAACATATATTTGTTTTTCAACTATAAATTTGAATTGATAGGCTTTTGCCATGTAGTGATATTATTGAACACTAAAACTTCTTTATTATCATACTTAATCAGATAAAATTATATCCTCAAATTCCTCTTTCCCCAGTATAAAGCCACAATTAACAAGGCGTTCTTTACGTTTTTCATATAATTCATCCACCATGCAGCGTCGGTCATCCCGCAGACCCAAATGTATTTTACGATGACAAATAGGGCATAATGAAATCAAGTTAGCATACACATCCAGACTATTCTTGAATTTTTCCTGGTGCTGAAGCGGAATAATATGATGCGCTTCCATATATTGCTTATTTGTGCTCTCCGCGATAAAAGTACTGTGACCATGGTCTATTTCACACTGATAACCTGCTAATTCAACAGTTTGAGTACGTAATATCCCAGACCGCTTCCATATTTTATATTCCATTACCACAGGCTTTTCACAGACTACTGGTACATCCATCTTTACAATTTCTTTTTCTGAGAAGCGGCTGAACAGTTCACCTACAGCAAATTTGTGATAGTGTCTATATCCTGCACTATACATATGATGTCCTCTGGTATTAAGAGCTACAAATTCTTCATTTGTGTTTAACATTTTCCACGCAAAATCCAGCTGCTCAATACTGCCAAGTTCATATATGGACTCCTTGACCAACCCCATTTCTTTCATATATTCAGATATTCTTTTTAACCCGCGTATATATTTGTAATAGGTTTTCTCAGAGTTCCCAATAACATCTACAATATAACGTCTAAAATACTCATTTATATTTTCTGTGCTGGCAAAAGCAAGTGTTTGTGGTCCATTATCATATAAAAACATATTTATCACCTTTAAAGATAAAGAATTATATCAAGCTATATCCCATGGATACAGTTTAATAAAATGCCAGTTCCATTTTTTTACGAACAGGCATTTACTTATTCATAACAATGTGAACAAATATCATATGTACAATAGATATAGGCATAATTAATCATTTCTTTGCCCACCTTATATAATTTTGCCTTCCAAATGGTCCATTTCATGCTGAACTATCTCAGCCAGCAGGCCAGTAAATTTCTGGCGTTTTTTCTGCCATTTCATATCCCGATAGCTTACTTCCACCCATTCAGAACGTTTTACTTCACGCTTATCGGGAAGTGACAAGCACCCCTCTTCGGCAATATATGTTTTCCCGGACTGTTTTTCGTACTTTGGATTCAGCATTACAAGTATATCAGCAGGGCCGGCACCAGGAAAATTACCTGCACCATTTTCTGCATCCAGACATATGGCAATTACTGCCTTTGGTTCCCCTAACATATTTGCCGCCATGCCAACACAAGTCATGCGGTATGCCTGTAAGGTGTCAGCTAAATCTTGGGCAATACCGGTTATATCGTTCTTTGTGGCAGTCCTGGCCTTTATCTTCAGTATCTCTATATCCCTATTTATTTCCCTAACCATTATCTAATACACTCCTTTATGTATTGCCTACTTAGTCATGATTCAGTATCCACCCATTGTCGCCATGATAAATCATTTGCCGGGTCATTCCCCCATCAATACAGATATTCTCCCCGGTTATGAAGCCGGCCATATCTGAGCACAAAAACATAACAGCATTGGCTATATCCATGGGCTTTCCCACTCTTCCAGCTGGCTGCTGACTGGCATCGGAGCCGGTGAATTTTTGGCCGGTAGTATCAATCCAGCCCGGGGATATGGAGTTTACCCGTACCCTTCCGGCAAGGCTTATGGCCAGGGCATGGGTTAGGGCCGAAATACCGCCCTTGGCGGCCGTGTAGCTTTCCGTCTGTGGCTGGCTCATTCTGTCACGGGAGGATGAAATATTGACGATGGATGCCCCCTTGCTAAAATAAGGTGCAAATAGCCTGGCGAGGTAATATGGAGCCGTAACGCCAACGGCCAAAGCATATTCAAATTCCTCATAGGTACATTCGTCAATCCCCTTCATCAACGGCAGAGCGTTATTGATAAGGTAATCAACATGCCCGTATGTATCAATTACATGACTGGCAAATTCCTCCAGCACATTCTTATCGGCAATATCCCCCACAAAGTGATTGCCTGGCGACTTGTCTATTACCACAACAGCTGCATTGCTACGTTGAAATTCATCGGCAATGCTTTTGCCAATACCATTGGCCCCGCCGGTTACAACGACCACTTTATTTTGAAAATCAAACTTCATTACGCTTCAACCTGCCCTTTCTGCGCTCTTTATCTTTCCAAAATTATACCAAACCTTTTTACAAAAAATCTTTTATCAATATCATAATCAGGTGTTTGCTGCAAAAAAGTGATTCAAATGACACCAACCTGACCCACAGCATATAGTGGCAGGTTTATCAGCCACTCCTCTTCCTTATAATCTGCCATAGATGTGCGAACACAAATCTCCGGAGAGAATTTCTCTCTATATGTTTTTAAACTCTTGGCACGAAGATTTACCTCTGCCTTTACTTCCACCGGAACTACCAGATTACCAGTATCGATAACAAAATTAATTTCACAGGAGCCTCTGTCATTGGTGTAATAGTACACCGCTATATCATCAATAGTTTTTAACTGCTGACAAACGTACTGCTCCGTCAATGCACCCTTAAATTCTGTAAAAAGGCTATTGCCATCCAGCAAGGTTCGATGGCTAAGGCCAGCCATACACCCAAGAAGACCAACGTCTACCAAAAACAACTTAATAGCAGTTCTGTACATACCAACACCTCCACCATCTAATTAAAGTACAGTATGACATTTCATCACAAAAAATACAATGAACTTTTGTAGTATCACTACACTTTTTACACCGGACTTTTGCGGTTTCATCACACTTTTTACACCGAACTTTTGTCATAATACTACATTTTTAAGTCAAATATTTTTGTAAAGAGCTTCATTGTCCTTTTTTTCAACCACACAGATATTGTCATCATTTTCCTATTGTTATAATATAAACTCATAATAATTCATAATTCCTTGAGGGGAGGGAACGGTATGGGGATTGAGGACACCCATTTATGGAAGGATTACTATGACGGATGTGAGGAAGAGGGCTGGCAGGATGCGGATCCTTTTGACAAGGACAGCCAGGACGCTTATGATGCCATCTGGGATGACTACAGTATGGACCGTGACGATTTTGAAGAAGATAATTACGATCCGGATTTTTTTGATGAGCGGGATGACGATAGTGTAAAGGTGGATAATCCTCCAGCTGCCACTCCCAGAACAAGAAATATCTACATTCCTATTATTGATAATCCCCGTAAGCCCCGCTATTACTGTCCCAAGTGTCACAGCAATGATGCTGTGCGGCTAAAATACATCACCCCGCCACCACAGCTGGATTCCAGCCCGGTGGTGCACTACGTTTATTTGCTCATTGCCCTGATATTCCTTTTGCCAGCCCTGCGCAGTGTTGCTGATATAGTCATGGGTATTGATATAACAGGAAATTTACTGATTATCGGTGTAAGCGGAGCAATCTCATTCTTTGCCGGCCGAGCTTACCATTCCAACAAGAAACAGTATGAGGAACGCTGCAAAAGCTACCAGCAACAATGTGATTTATGGACCAATGGCTATAGATGTACAACCTGCGGCACCCATTACCCCGTGCAAACAGACGATAATAATTCCCCCAATAAATAACCTATACAAGACAAAAAGCCGGAAACAGGCTGCCATCCATTGGATAGTAACCTGCCTCCGGCTATTTCTTTACTCATTATTCCCCGGCCAAAACCTTTTCCTTGAATTTTGCCAATACCTCACTGGAGCCAATGGCAAAAATCTTGTCTCCTGCATGGAATTCATAGGTGGGTGGCGGCGTAATCAGGGTTTTTCCCTCATGAATAATCGCAATGACATTCAGACCGAATTGGGCGCGGAGATTGGCCTCCACCAGGTTTTTCCCCCACAGCTCCTCCGGTACATTGAAGTTAATTATTTTAATATCACCGTCAATTTCAATGTAATCCTTAACATTGGGTGCCACCAAATGAAGGGCCAGACGCTTGGCCATTTCCAGCTCGGAAAAAACAATTTGGGTAGCTCCCATTTTTTTTGCCATTTCAGCATGACGTTCATCAATGGCCTTTACCACTATGTCCGGAATATTACGCTCCTTGCACAGCATGGTGGCCATCAGACTGGCTTCCAGATTTTTGGTGGAAATAATAACCGTGTCAAAGCTTTCCATACCAGCCTGGTCAAAGGCCCTGGAATCCCGTATATCAAAGCTGACTATTCGCGATACCTGATCCGCCAATTTGCTGACCAGGTTTTCATCAACATCCACGCACAAAACCTCATAGCCCATTTGCTCCAAGGTTACGGCCAGGCTTATGCCAAACCGGCCCATGCCCAGAATTGCAAATTGATTTTTTCTGCTTACCATTTTCTTGTACCTCAACCTATCATAATATTGCCTTCCGGATATTTAATCAGGGATTCCTCCTGCTTGATAACGGCCATTATAAAGGTCAAAATCCCCACTCTGCCCATGAGCATGGTCAGGGACAGCAGCAGCTTCCCCCACATATCCCATTCGTTGGTGATACCTATTCCCATGCCGACAGTGCCAAAGGCTGAAACCGTTTCAAAAATCACCGCCCCCAGCTGATGAACCTCACCGTCAATTACCGACAGCATAATCCCGGCAGATACCACCCAAATAGTTGCTATGGTAAAAATGGCGTAGGCCTGCACCTGAAGCCTTCTGCTTATCTGGCGGCCAAATACAACATTATCCCTTTTTCCCCGGACCACAGACCACATGGACAGCATAACGATGAAATAGGTGGTGCTCTTTATACCGCCGCCGGTGGACAGAGGCGAGGCCCCAATAAACATAAGGAGGATCATTACCAGCTTGCTGATCTGGGTAGCCGCCCCCAAATCAAAGGTATTAAACCCTGCTGTACGGCAGGATATGGAGGTGAAAAAGGATTGGGCCAGCTGCTCACTGAGGGGCAGATTGCCCAAGGTCTTGGGATTTTGGCTGTCCACCAAAAATATCAATATACCCCCCAGCACAATGAGAAAGGCCGAGGTGGCCAGCACAATCTGGCTATGAAGGGTGAGCCTGCGCCATTTGTGGTTATGCAGCACATCATGAATAACCGTGAAACCAATTCCCCCCAGTATTATCAGGGTGCCCAGGCAGCCCAGCAAAAAGAAGTCATCTCCTCGCTTGGTCAGGCTGTCATAATTGCCGAACAGGTCAAAGCCTGCGTTACAAAAGGCGGAAACAGAATGGAATATGCCGTAGCCGATACAATCCCAGCCGTATTCCGGGTAAAAATGCCAGGACAGGAGAATGGCAAAAATGCCCTCAACCACAAAGGTGTATTGTATCATGCGGCGAATCAATGGAAACATACCCATTCGGGAGTTTTGGTTAAGGGATTCCTGCAGCACTTGGGTTTCCGACAGGCGAAACCGATATCCCATACTATGAGCAACTAAGGTACCCAAAGTCATAATCCCCAGCCCACCTATCTGGATAAGGAGCAGCATGACCACCTTGCCAAAGAGGGTCAAATCATTCTTCAAATCCGTTACCGTCAGCCCCGTTACGCAGGAGGCCGAGGTGGATACAAAAAGGGCATCTACAGGGTGAAGCCCCATATGATCCGTGGTACTGATGGGCAGGGTCAGCAACAGGGTGCCCAAGCCAATCATCAGGATAAAGCTCAGACAAATTATTTGGTTTGGTTTCATGCGAAACCTGTGTTGCATTTTTATAGCATCCTGTCGTTGCCACTTCGGTCCAAAATACATTAGGGTACTCCACCACCATTCTAATATTTTGCTTTTTAGAATAGACTATGCTGCTAATGCTGCCTAATATGAAGGGAAAATATGTTGTTCAAATCATGAAATAAGCCAAGACACCAGCAAATTTTCCAAAACTATGAAACACGCCAAGAACGTTGCATATCGCTGCTTCCTGACGTGAATTGTTGAGCAGGCACTAATTGATACTCTTTATTTTTTGTCTTACTGCCTCCTGCAAAACCTTTGATAGACTCAGCCCTATCTCTGCGACCTTTTCATCCATCCATTTGGGAATACTGACAGTGCGCTTCACCGCACGATTATCCCTAATATCTGCCTGAATATAAGAAACTATTTCATCATCAACAACCTTTATGGAACCGTGGGTGCTGGGAGCAGGAATTTCTTCATTTTCAGCTTTTAAAAATTCAATCCATTGTGAAAGAGCAGCCTGAGCCATCTTCATAGCATTACCAAAAGAT
>NZ_CAMYWM010000134.1 GCF_947302755.1 uncultured Anaerovibrio sp. | reverse complement strand
CCCGATGGTGGTATCCATGGCCGTGCCGCCTGCCAGGACATTCTGGGTACCGCCCATAAGAGCAGCTACGGTACCTGTGCCGCCAGCACTGATTTCCTGGGTACCGCCCTCCATGGTGGTGACATTGCCGATGCCATCAGTATAGACAATTTGGGTGCCATCCTTCATGGTGCTGGTTGTTCCAATGCCACCAGAGACGTGCTGTTCGCCATTTATCATGGTATTAATTGTAGCTAAACCATGTTCTGCATTTGTACCATCTACTTGTTGCCAGCCACTGGTCATGCTATCAATCAAGCCTATACCTCCAGCATCGACGTGTTGCCCGCCACCGGTTATACTGGTAAGATTGCCATTACCGCCAGAAAAGACCTTCTGATAGCCGTTGTTCATAAGGGTGATCTCACCTGTGGCACCAGCTGATATATTCTGGGTTCCTTGGTTAATGGTGGAAATCGTGCCAGTGCCTTGGTCGATGTCTTGCTCTCCGTCATTCATAATAATAATTTCGCCCGTGCCCGCACTATTTATTTCCTGAAAACCGTCGTTCATAGTAGCAACCGTGCCACTGCCGCCAGCAGAGACTACCTGAGAGCCGCCTTCCATAGTGGTGATTTCACCTGTGCCACCGTTGGAGACAAACTGTCTTCCATTGTTCATAGTGGTGACTTCACCCGTGCCACCGTTGGAGATAAACTGTTGGCCGCCATTCATAGTGGTGACCTCACCCGTACCGCCGTTGCTGACAGTCATTGAGTCGATAACAGACATGGTAACCACCGATACGGTGGTGGAGGTTCCGTTTGGTACATTATATTCCGTTGCTTCTGCAGTGCCATAGAACAGGGCATTTTTCCCCTGGCTGAGGGCCGTGATATGGCCCCCTCCGGTGGATCTGTTCCCGGCAAAATTAACATACGGGAGCACCACTGGTGCCCCAGCATTTAAAACGTTGATTATTGACATGGCAATTGCCAGTTTTTCCTGCAGCTTTTTATTTCCCCGCATAATAAATCTTTTCCTCCCTGAACATTCTTTGGAAAAATAAATTTTAACATTTGATACACCAAAACATATCATATACTACAAAACATTTCAAGCAAAAAAGAAAAAGTAGTTTTTACCAGCCTTCTCCTTGCAACGCGAATGAAATAAACTAGTCCCGCAGGGAAGGGGAAGTCCAACTAAAGCATTCCGCATTCCGCATTCCGCATTCCGAATTAACCTAAATTCCGCATTACCAATAAGTGGGTAAGGGGGTTATTTAGGCTTTTTCCTGCAAATCCCTTTTCAGCTGTTCAATTACACTTTGAACGTATTCCGGGGAAATGCAGCGGGTACATTCAAATTCCCGGTCTGTGCCCCGATGGTGTGGACAGGCGCCAAAGTCATCGTATTTGTGCTCATTGCGCTGGTCATTGCCACAGCTGTGGCAGGTGTGGAATTGCTGGACCCGGTATGGGGTATAAAATTCTGTACCAGGGGAGGTAAAGCCGGCTATGAGCACCACGGGAACATTACAGCCCCAGGCCAGCCAGGACAGACCGCTGGGCAGGCCGATGAAGAACCTGGCCCCGGATATGAGATCAATGCGCTCCTGGAGGGAACGGTTGCCGGTAAAGTCCTCTGCCCCGTAGGGGATGGCGTTGCCATATATGCCATTGACTGTTACCCGGTCCCGGTCTACACACAGGACCCGATAGCCCTGCTTTTTCAGATAATCGATGGTGGTGAGCCAGCCACTGGCATTGTTCCAATATTTGGCTTGGGCGGTGGCTTGGGTAGCTATACACACGTATGGTTCCTTTGGCTGGATTTCCTTGGCTTTTTTTGAGGGTACCAGCTTTATTTTCTCTTCCCGTGGGGTGAGTCCCAGTAAATAGGCAGCGTGGGCCTGGAGACCTACCACCCGCCAGTCCATGGGCTGCAGGTTCCGGTCATCCCATGGGGCGAAGAGGCCAATGTAATAGGAGGCATATAGGTCCTCAGGCAGCTTTCCGTCCTTGATGAAATGAATATTGGGATAGCCTGGCTCCAGGATAGAGATGTACTGTTCACCTACCTGGGCATACAGCTGGCAGTCATGCTTTTGGCGAAACAGCTCGGCATAGGGGAACCAGGCCAGCATATCCCCTAAGGCCCGGTCAGCAAATTTTAATAATACCTTTTTGCCCTTGGCGTTATAATCGTGGGAAAAAATCAGCTTTGCCTCCGGCTTCTGTCCCGGGGCAGCCTTTTTTTCCTCCTCGGTAGGCTCCTGCCAGAGCTCCAGCCGGAAGCTGATAAAGTAACGCTTGGTGCTGGTGGCCATGGCTCCTGAGATGGGGGCATCGTAAACAGTGAGATGCTTTTCCCGGTCAATGAATTTTACCCGATAGCTTCCCTGGGGAACGCTTACCCGCAGGCCCAGGTTAAAATCAAAGACCACACCGGCTATGTCCGTTGTCTGGGTAGGTGTGGCAGGTGGATTAAAGGTCATATATGGTTGTGGTTCGGCAGTTTTATTGTCCATCGGAAGGCCTCCTGTGCTGTTCGGTAGTTCCCCGCTTGGGATTCAGTTTGTGGTCCTTTATAAGCCGCAGTATGGTCTGGCAGACCTGACCGGAGCTAATGAAGCGGGTGCATTCAAATTCCCGGTCTGTACCGGCATGGCGTGGACACCAGCTAAAATCAGCGTGCTTAAATTCCTCACTGCTGTCTGTCCAGCAGCCGTTGCATACATGGAAATTGATGACGCGATAAGGCGTGTAGAATTCACTGTGGGGAAGGGAAAAGCCGGAAATCAGAACGACTGGTACGCCTGTGCCCCAGGCCAGCCACGAAAGCCCGCTACCCAGGCCAACAAAGAAATCGGCGTGGGCTAGAAGATCCACTCTCTCTTGGAGAGGGAGACTGCCGGTAAAATCCTCACAGCCGTATGGTATGGTGTGCCAATGCCGGTTGTAGCCATGACATTTTTCCTTGTCAATGCATAGTACCCGATAGCCCAGGGATTTAAGGAAATCAATGGTTTCAATCCACCCCCGTGGGTTGTTCCAGTATTTGGCATTACTGGTGGCCTGGGCGGCAATACAAACGTATGGCTCCTTAATGGTGCGCTTTTTACTTGGGGTAAGTATAGGACGCCGCTCTACCACATCAAGCCCCAAAAGATAAGGGATGGTTTTTTGCAGGCCGACAATTCGATGGTCTACTGGCTGGTGAAACCGGTCATCCGCCGGGAAGAAAATCCCCATATAGTAGGTGGCGTAGCAATCCGGTGGTGTATCTCCCGGCTTAAGAAAGTGAATGTGGGGATAGGCGGGCTTAAAGAGTCCGGCTATTTCCTCACTCATGGAGCAGTAGACATGGCAGTGATGCTTTTTCCGAAATTCTTCGGAATAGGGAAACCAGGCCAAAATATCCCCCAGAGTGCCCACCGGAAACCGGATATGGACATTCTTGTCCTTTAAATCCAGATCATGGGTGAGGGCCAGCTCCCCATTTTTCCACACCTCTACCCGGAAATTTATGTAGTATTTCTTGGTGCTGGTGACCATAGCTCCCCGGACATCGGCATCATATACAATGGAGCTGGTATACAGATCCGTAAGCCTGACGTGATAGTCCCCATCGTCGGGAATAATTATCCGGGCACCATAATTGAAGTCAAGCTTTACGCCCTCCAGACCGCTGTCCAAGGTAACAGGCCCCGGGTCAAAGCTGACATATTGTTTTTTAGGCGCAGCTGCACTGGCTGCGGCAGTACTGTCTGCGACGGTTTGTTTTGATGTTTCGTCGGGCATATTTTCTCCTCCAAAATATATTAAGCTCTAAACAAAAGTATAACCAATAAAAATCCCCTGTGTAAAGGTAAAAACACATTACACAGGGGATATTTTACAATAGAAACAGTGAACAGCAGACAATATAGGTCAAAAATCCACCTCTGCCAGCTGCAGCTTTGGCATGCGGGGGATAAGGCCCATTTCGTAGGCGTATTTGTAAAATATCATAAGATTGTCCAAGTATTCCTCAGTGAGGTTCCATTTGATTACCTCCAAATATTCATCCAGCTGCTTGAAGGTAAAGGGCTTGGTGTCCAAAATGGAGTTTATGGCGTCGGCCTTGTGGGCATAGCCGTGACGGAGCCCCTTGTAAAGCCGTTCATGAAGGAGACGGCAGGCCGCCGGATTGCTTTGGGCAAAGTCTCTGTGGACAGCCCATACGGCGTAAACCATACACCGGCCGGTGAGCTTTTTCCATTCCACCCCCATATCGTAATAGTAGAATTTATCCTTGTCCTTGTGATGGTATACATTGAGGGCGTCATCGCCGATAAACAGGGCCGCCGTACAGTCATTTGGCACAGGGTTATCGGGGATAAGGTGACGCACACAATATTCCGGGGTGGCATCGTAGGCCTTGTGGAGAATAATTTTCAGCAGCACATGGGAGGTGGCTGATTGGGCGGTGAGCACGATTTTATCCTGATTGATTTCGGCAATGGGCTTCCGGGAAACCAGGATAATACTCCGAACAGGACCGTCAGCCCGCACGCACAAATCCGGCAAAATAAGCAGCTTATCATAATTTCGGGCATAAACAATGGAGGATACCTCACTGGCGTCCAAGCGGTTGTTTATGAGGTCGTTGTTCATGACGGAAGGAACACCACCCTTTATGTCAATGCCCTCGCCATAGCCGCAGCGGGTGAGACTGTAGGTGATTGGCAGAACATTGAGGAAATGAATGTGTCCTAAACGTGGTTTTTCCATAAAAACCTCCTAATTGAAAGTACATGATAGACAACATTATACCTTTAAAAAGGAAATTTGTTTAGTGATTTGTCTTATGTTTTAATGTATACATAAAAAATCGGACTGGGTTATCCAGCCCGATTGCCGATGATATCACAATTTTACTTCTTATTTTTATTGTCCTTGTTTTTCAGCATGTTGATGACCTTGCTGCCCGTATTGTGAATGCGGCGCAGGGGAGCTACCTTGGTTTTGGTCTTTGGCTTCATATCCGTATTGGTGCCAAAATCACCACGCTTCAGGATAGTGGTTTTGGTCTTTTCCGGCTTAAAGAGCTTCCTGATGGAGCTGAATACCTCCTCGGGAGCAGCGTTTTCCTCGCAGATAAAGGCATCGGCGGAAACGTATTGAAGCTCCGGAAAGGCATGAACGGTAATATGTCCTTCATTAAACAGCAGGATTATGGCAATATGATCATCTGACATTATTTGGCTGGTGGAAGACAGTATATCCAGATTGCTTTCCATCAGTAGGGTCTTCAATGCAGCCTGCAAATCCTGAACGTCATCAAAGCAGGAATTCTTGCACTTGTACATGTCAACTGTAAGGTGACGGGCGATAATACTCAAGTCAGATACCCCTTTCAAATGTAAATTTACCATTTAATTATACAATAACCATATTTTATAGTAAACTCCGTGCAAAATAAAAAATTTGCACTACGCCCTTACAACTAACACTAAGCTCCCACTGCGCCGTAGGCTTGTGCTCACTAAGTGTTCATAGTAAGCTTACTGGACACCTGATGGTGTCCACACGCCCTTACAACGAACACTAAGCTCCCACTACGTCGTAGACTTGTGCTCACTAAGTGTTCATAGTAAAGAAATTACAGCTGATGATATCGTCTCTTTGGGGAGGGGGGCTAATTTTGCGGCTGCCGGTTGGCGAGATAAAGCCATATATAGCAGCCCAGGGCAATGGCAAAGCCGGTTATACTGGTTATTTGGGCGGAGGTAAGGGAGCCCAGCACCGGATTGGCATAGTCCCCCCGAAGAAATTCCAGGAAAAATCGTACCAGACAGTACAGCATTACGTACAGGGAAAAGGCCTGGCCCTTGGCATGGGGAAAGGCCCGATACATCAAAAGCAGGGCAAAAATGACGAAATCCAGCTGTCCCTCCCATATTTCGGCAGGCCATAGGGGCTGGTTACCGTAGGTATGATGGGCCAGGGTGGTGGTGGGGTAGAGAATGCCGAAGCTGCCGCCGGTAGGGGCCCCAAAGGCATCGCCGTTCAGTAAATTGGCACAACGGCCCAGGCCCTGCCCAAAGACAATGGCCGGGGCACTGATATCCATCATGGCCAGAATATCAATTTTGTGGCGGCGGCAATATATAATACCGGTAATAACCCCCAGCACAATACCCCCCTGAATGGCCATGCCCCCCTGCCATACATTGAGAATTTCCGAAAGGTGATGGCTGTAGTAGTCCCAGTCAAAGAAGAACACGTCCCACAGGCGGGCCCCCAGCAGGCCGCTAAGGCCACAGTAGATACCCAGATCAACTACGTGCCGGTGATAGCGGCCATCCTGCCTGGCCAGAAAATAGCCTACGCCGGTGGCCAAAATGATGCTGAGACTGAGAACCAGACCATAGGCCCGTACAGGGAAATCCCCTATGTAAAATAAATATTGATGCATTTTCTCCTCCAATGTCAAAGGTGAAATGATTATCTGCCGTCCCCCACTTAACCGGGCCGGCCTTCCTCTGCCTTCACCCTCCAACCGTTAAAGCATATATTAATCACATTAATAATTATACGCTATTCGTCAAGGAAATAGCCAAATAGACGGTAATATTGTATAATCAACATATGTTTGTATAAAAATCGATTTT
>NZ_CAMYWM010000133.1 GCF_947302755.1 uncultured Anaerovibrio sp. | reverse complement strand
CAACGAGATAAGGCATAGGATACTCATCCTTTATGAGCTGCATGGTAGCCATGGAAACTGTAGGGGTAGTTATATTAACCTTGTGTCCCAGGAGTACAGACAAAGTAGTGGCTGCACTACCCATGGATATATTACCGATTTCCCCTAATGCATCCTTCTCTATATCTGAAAGCATGTTTGCAACATCTGCTCCGACATCGGAAGGAGCCGGTGCCGCATCAGTAGGCGCTGGATCACTGCTATCAGAGGCTCCACCGCCGCCATTCATCAGCGCATCTATCTCCTCCTGTGTAAGCATATCACCCATTAGTGCCTTCATCTCCTTCCGTCTTAATTATTTTCGTAATCTGCACCGCAGATCGTTTGCCAGAGGTACCTGGCCGACACAAAAATTTTGTGTTGCTGCCTATAATACATTTCAGCTCGTCATCTACCTTGGTATCAAGCTGCAAAACATCGCCATAGCTTAGCGACAGGAATTCACGAACCGAAATATCAAATTGTCCCATTTGTACCACAACAGGAACCTTGGTCCTGATTAGCTTTTCCCTGATATAATCTGCATTCTCCGGGTGATCCTCCTTGCTTACGCTGGCGGATACCCAGAAGGTGGTAGTCAGCTTGGACATGATAGGCTCCAATACCAAATAAGGGATACAAATATTCAGGAAGCCCTCTACGGAACCTATCTGGGTTTTGAGGGTAATAATAACAACCATATCACTAGGAGGAACAATCTGAGCAAACTGAGGGTTTGACTCCATTGCTTCCATCTTAGGATTAAACTGAACCACATTAAACCATGCTTCTCTTAGATTGGCCATGGCCTTATCAAAAATTCTTCTGATAACGGCCTCCTCAATCTCCGTCAGCACCCGGGGCTTAATGGTGTTCTCTCCCTGACCGCCAAATACCCGGTCTATAATAGAAAATGCAATGCCGGAATTCATTTCCAGGATAATGTTTCCCTTCAGAGGTGGCACTGCCAATATCCCAATAACACTAGGGTTTGAAAGGGATTGGACAAATTCCTGATATGTCAACTGCTCAACTGACACAACCTCTACAGATACCAGTGCACGCAAATAGGTGGACAGGTATGTGTTAAACAGGCGTGCAAAGTTATCATGCAGCATATTTAACGTTCTAATCTGATCCTTGGAGAACTTATCTGGACGCTTGAAGTCGTAAGTCTTAACCTTCTTTTGGTTTTCTTCCTTCTTCATTTCCTCAGCGTCAGCTTCACCGGAAGCAAACTGCGCCAGAAGTTTATCTATTTCAGATTGTGAGAGTACATCATCTGCCAAGCTTCATCCCCCTTTCCTTCTCAAGATTTATACGAATGTATATTACTGAAGCATAAAGCTGGTGATGTAAACATCATAAACACTGCCCTCGCCGAGAGCCTTGTTTACCTCACTCTTTATTTTAGCCTTTAAATCATCCTGTTTATTGGCATCCAATTCCTCAATCTTTACAGTGCGAAGAATCTGCAGGGTAGAGTCCATAATCTTGGTTTCCGCCATAGGAACCAGCTTCCCCTCTTTTACGACCTCTTCCTTGTTTGGATTCAGCTCCATTACCACCCCTACCTTCAGGAAGCGGCTGGCCTTAATGCCACCTACGTTGACAATCATTCCTTCCTTTGGGTCGCCAAGCTTAACAAAGACGCCAGGGTCATGATTCTTTACCTCAGCCCCACCGGCCACATTAGATCCACTGGACATTACCTGAGTGGTAATAAAAAAAGAAATACCACCGGCCAATATCAATCCAAAAAGGATAAGAACCACTACAATGATGATGGGGAATTTTTTGCTTTTACCACCAGCGTCCGCAGCCGGTTCCTCGATCTTTTCTTCATCAGCCATTCTATGTCACTCCTTCATTTTATCTATATATAATTGACAGAATGAAAATCCCGCCAAAAAATATTCAACATTATCATTTTACCAATTATCTGATAAAATACAACTATTTATTTAAACCAGGCCCTCTTATACTTTATTACCTGGCGCACAACATCTTCCATGGACTCTTCCACAATAATCTTTTTACCGTTGGTGAGGGTAATAACCGTGTCAGGAGTTTCCTCAATTGTCTCTATTATTTCGGCGTTAAGAATAAATTCCCCTTTTATTTTCTTTTCTGAATTGAATTTTGTAAGCTTAATCATAATAAGCTCCCCCCTAAAACATTGTAATACTTATTGGCAGGTGCAGGAAGCACCTGCCAATAAATATTTGAAAAACCCTTTTAAAGTCCTAATTGCTAAGACCTATTTATTATCTCTTCATATTGATGAGGTTCTCCAGCATCTCATCGGATACGGTAATAATCTTGGAGTTGGACTGGAAGCCACGCTGGGTGATAATCATATTACTGAATTCCTCGGCCACGTCTACATTGGACATTTCCAAAGCAGAGGCAGTAATGGTTGCACCCAAGGCAGTTACTGTACCGATATTGGCAGTACCAGAGTTTTGAGACTCCATATAGAGGGAATTACCGCTTTTGGTAAGACCTGGAGCGTTGGTAAACTGTGCCACTGCCACCTGAGCTTCCTTACGGAGTACACCGTTGGTATAGGTCCCATAAACAACACCGGATTCATCAATGGTAACGCTTTCCAAGGTACCTGCGGCGTAGCCATTAGATTCACCATTGGCCGTGGTAGAATTGGAATACTGGGTGAGATTGGAAAAATCAATCATAACCTGCTGTTCCGCCGCACCATTTGTATAGGTGGCATTTAGTATGCCTGTACCACCGGTAGAATCATCATAGGCACCAGAAGCAGTAAATGGTATCACCGTCTTGTCGTTTACCATACTAATTTCTGTAACGGTACCATCGTCTTCCTTTATTACATTAGTCGCAAGTGATGCAATCCATTTATTTTCACCAATCCGCTCAATACTAATAGGTACAACATGCTTTGCCCCAAGGGAATCAAACACGTTGACCGTAGTAGAAATAGGGATACTATGTCCTACGGTATATTTACCAGAGGTTACCGTTTGGGTGGTACCATCTGACAATGTGAGTACTGCAGAAACGTAACCAGAAGGAGTTGACGTGACATCTGTTACACTGCTGCGAGTTATCGAGGTTATTGTTTCACCTGAAGTAGGAACACTGTATGTATTACTACCTACTTTCAATGGTGTACCATCGGCTGTGAGAGTATAATTACCACCAGTAAGAGGATAGCCATCTAATGCCAGCGTTGCACCTGTCTTAGGTGTAATTGTATTTATTGATCCCGTCAATATGAACGAATCTCCATCACTATAGGTTCCAGAAGGCGGTTCTGGAATAGTAACAGTAATACCTGATTCAAAGGTTAAAGTAACAGTACCATCTGTATTTGCAGTAACACCATTTGTGGCAATTATTTCGGTAGAATTATATGTGTCTCCTAAACTATACGTACTGCCACTTGTACTATAAAGCGGCGAAGGAAAGGTTATACCTAAATAATCAGTCGAGATATTAAACTCCACATCATTTGCGCTATTAGCAGTAACACCCTTTACATCATAGGTTACCCCGGCTGCATAAGAATCGCCAGTTGTATATGTAGTGGTCAATTCAGATTCAGGGATTTTTACCGTCTGTCCATCTGACAATGTCAATGTAATGGTAGCATTGTCATCTTTTATCAATTTTGAGCTAAGGTCTACAACATCATCAGCACTGCTGGTGGAGCCGGTAGTGCCATCGGTTTTGGTGTAAGAAATACTTGTAATGGTCGGCGTGCTGGCATTAAGATTATTGACATATGTAATATTGTTGGTAGCTAAAGATGCCATGGATTTTCCAGCCCGTAAATTAATATTGGATATATTACTGGTATTTATAGAATCATGATCCGTTTCGCTGGTATTCATATAGCCCTGAACATAAAGACCATCGGCGTTTACATAGTTACCATCAGCATCAAAGCTAAAGGCACCATTACGGGTATAAAAGGTCTGATTGCCCTTTTGGACTACGAATAAAGCATTACCGGAAAGGCACAAATCTGTGTTTATTCCTGTGCTTTGTACAGAACCATCACTAAAATTCACATCTACACTGGCAACCTTGGAGCCCAATCCTATCTGTCTTGGATTGGTGCCACCCACTGCATCATTGGCAGACGAAGCAGCCTTCAGTGTCTGGCTCAGGGAATCGACAAAGGTTACACGGCTGGACTTAAAGCCTGTAGTATTCACATTGGAAATGTTGTTACCAATAACGTCCATACGGGTCTGATGATTTTTAAGACCGGAAACACCGGAAAAAAGTGAACGCATCATAATGAATCAATCTCCTTTTCTTGTTCTGATGCGGCTGTGTGATAAAGGACTTCTGTCATTCCGTCCTTTAAGCTCTCCATATAGGTCCAAGCTTGTAACGAGTGGTGAGTATCTCTCCCACCTCGTTGAAACGCTGATTGAAAGCTTTTTCTTTTGGAAAAGAAAAATTTGAACAATGGCGTTATAGTATAGCCGCACTGTCAATATTCGTAAAAATGTTTTCCTTGGCACTCTTTCCATCCATGGCGGTAATTACAGTCCGATTGGCCACGCTTACTACCAGGGCGGTATCATTCATGTAGATAACTGATTCCCTGGCCCCCTTTTCAGCCATTCTGGCCACTGTGTCATCCAGCTTGGCCAGGTCCTCTTCACTAAAATTCAGATTTCTGTCACTCAGCCTCTGAATTGCGTGATTGGAAAACATCACCTTGTTGGTGCTTTCCTTTAACAAGCTGGCAAAGGATGCTCCCTTGCTTACGGCTGAATCAGAGGTGGTTCGGCGACTGCTGAGACTGGAATTTTCCACTGGCAAAATGGGTGGTGACGGAAAATAAATTCGTGGGTCACTCATATTCTGCCTCCAATACCTTTTATACTCCATTGCCTACCCGGGTAATATTGGAAATATCTACCTTGGTGGACATATCTGAACCATCCGGGCCCTTTACTGTGGCAATAACCGAGGTTTGGCCATCGGTAACGCTGACGCCTGCCACTTTACCTTCATAAAAGCTTTTGCCATCATCAGAAGACCACTGGATATCCTTGCCGATCATACCACTAAGCTGTCCCACCAATACTGAAGAATCGATGTTTTCTACCAGAGAATAAACATCACCCAGCTTGGAGGCCACATTGGTCATCTGCTCCAGGGAAGAATACTGAGCCAGCTGGGCCAAATATTCCGTATTGTCCATTGGAGAAAGTGGGTCCTGATACTGCATCTGGGTTACCAGCAGGGAAAGGAAGGCATCCTTATCCAATTCCTTCTTCTTGCCAACCTCGGAGGCTTTTACCCCCTGGGTGGTCTTGTAGGTGTCCAAATCATAGGTTTTACCATCTACGGTAATAGTATTTAATGAATTTGCCATGGGCTTATCTCCTTTCTGAAATTTTATACTGCATAGTCAACACCATCGGAAATCTTGTTACCCTGACTGTCACGAATAACCTCGGTGGCATTGTTTACCGGCTCTGCTGCAAGATTCTCCACATCCTCCTCAAAATCCTTCAAATCTACCTGCGGACTTCTGAGATTCTGTTGAGACTGCTGCTGATAATAGCCCTGACTCTGTCCCTCCGGGAGCTGTCCATCGGAAAGACCAGTCTGTACCTCTACACTGTCAACCTTGATGCCCTGCTCGTTCAGCTCCTTCTGCAGCTGAATCATTGAGGTTTCAAGCATTGCCCTAACTTGAGCATTGTCAGTGTGGAAGGTGGCAGTTACACCTCCATTGCTGTTTACGGCAACCTTCAGAGTCAAATCACCAAGATGTCTTGGATTCAGCTTGATTACCATTTCCGTGTTTTCAGCATTGCGAAGAAGTCGGGCCTGCTCCACAATCTGCTGATTGATTTGATAATCAGCTCTGGTCTGGCTCACGTTCTGCTGACCCGGAAGCTGGGCTGGGTTGTCAGCGGTCTGGGTCTGAACATTGGAAACATTTGCAGCTTGGGCTGCATCCATACGGCTGGTGAAGGTTGTTTCTTCACTTTCTGCTGGCTGAGCCTGTGGTACTGCCATGGCTTCTGTTTCTGTTGCCTGAGAGAAGCCCTGCTGTGACTGCTGTCCATCCGGATTTAAGCCCTGCTTGGCCTCATTACCAGTTACCACCTGAGTCTGCTGACCAATAAGATTGTTCATATCCTCCACTGTAGTTTTCTGAGGAGCCCTTTCAACAGCCTTTGTTTCCTGAACTGCAACTCTGCCGGACAAAACTGCCAGCAGCTGCTGTTCCTTGGTCATGTCTCCTGAATTCACTACCTGGGAGCCATCTGGTGCAGTTACCTTTTCCACTGGCTGTACTGGTTTTAACAGTGCCTCAATGGATTTAGGCTGGTGCATCTCTGGCTGCTTCACCTGTGGCTGAGCATTTTCACTCTGGGCCACTGGCTGTGCCTCTGCTTCTGTTACTACAGCATCATTTACCACCACATTTGTCTTTGCAGCATCCTGAGCCTTTGCCTCAGTCTGAATGGACTGCTGCTGTAGCTGAGCAGCAGCTGCTGGCTGCTGTAATTCCTGGGCTGCTGCACTAACCTCTGGTGCTGTAGTATCCACCTGTACCATCTGCTGAGCTGGCTGTTCCATAGCTGCTGCTGCCTTAGGCTGAAATGGCTGTTCCATAGCTATTACTGTTGCCTTAGGCTGAACTGGCTGTTCCATAGCTATTGCTGTTGCCTTAGGCTGAACTGGCTGTTCCATAGCTATTGCTGTTGCCTTAGGCTG
>NZ_CAMYWM010000132.1 GCF_947302755.1 uncultured Anaerovibrio sp. | reverse complement strand
GACACCAATATTTTCAAGGAATTGGCTTTATTTTTGTGGTGGGAAAGTTGAGTAAATAAAAAAAATTTTTTGTAATATATTTTCCCCCTGATCGTATGTATAAGCAGAGAGAAAAAATTAATGCATAGGTCAAAAGGGGGCAAACACTATGGGAAATGAGTTGTACAATGAAGCCGTAAAACCGGTAGAGGTGGCTGCAGCAGGTAACGCTGGGACAGGTACTGCATCGGCTGTAAAAAAGATATTGATGTTTAAAGCCAGAACGGCTGTCAGACCCATACCAAGATTTCAGCTATCCAAGGCAACCCAGTTCCCTGCGTGGCCTTCCATAATATGAGGAAACAGCCCCGGCTTCGGGAATGAAGCAGCTATGCTGCCTATTCCCGAAGCCGGGGTTTTCACCTTTGTGATAAAGGAAAAATCGGCTAAATTCAGACGGAGAATGAGACTCCAGCTGAATTTAGCCGATTTTCTTAAATGTTGGGATTTGTCATCAATACATCAATAACATCAATACAATAGTACTTTGGTACTGGTGCGGCACGGCACAATATAGCTTAACTGTTTAGTGCCCCTGCCTTGCCTATATCAATTGTGGTATTCAATTTTTTCTGTATATCCTCCAGCATTTTATCCAGCTGCTTCATTTCATCCTTTAAAGAATGTACCTCCAGCAGACTTTCGTGTATGCGTTCCCCCAAGATGTAATAGTCCTTATAGTCCATAATACTCCTCCCAAAATCCCATGAGAAGATTATAGCACAATTATACCATTGACAATATAGAAATTTTTAAAATATAGAAAAAAATGGAACTGTCAGCCACATAAATGGAAAAAATTTCATAAAAGCTGTATAATATACATTAGGGTTTTTATATCTGTACATGTATAGATATGGATAGAGTTTTGATCTCAGGTGGTGAAAGAATGAACACTCTTTTACGGGTTGGAATTGATGTTGGTTCAACCACGATTAAGGTAGTAGTTCTCAACAAGGAAAGAGAGCTGGTATATAAGAAATATGCCAGACATTTTTCTGAAATTAATTCCGTATTAAAGGATAATCTTCGCGCCTTAAGCAAGGTCATTGAAGATAAAAAATTTTCCCTGGCCCTCACCGGCTCGGCCGGTATGGGCATTGCTGAACGCATAGGTCTGCCCTTTGTCCAGGAGGTTATTGCCTGCGCCTCGGCAGTGAAATCCCTTATTCCGTCTACGGATACGGTGGTGGAGCTGGGGGGAGAGGATGCCAAGGTTACTTACTTTGGCGAGGCTCCGGAGCAGCGCATGAACGGGGTTTGTGCCGGCGGTACAGGCTCCTTTATTGACCAGATGGCCTCCCTTTTGTCAACTGACGCCCAGGGACTTAATGCCCTGGCCGAAAAGGGAAAGCAGATTTATACCATTGCATCCCGGTGTGGAGTTTTTGCCAAGACGGATATTCAGGCATTGATGAATGACGGGGCCTCCAAGGCCGATATTGCCCTGTCTATTTTCCAGGCAGTGGTAAATCAGACCATCAGCAATTTGGCTCAGGGACGGCCCATTGATGGTAATGTGGCCTTTTTGGGCGGGCCCCTCCATTTCCTGCCGGAGCTAAAGAAAAGATTTATTGATACCCTTAAGCTGTCACCGGACAAGGTGGTAAAGGTGGATGAAGGAAATTATTTTGTGGCCATGGGGGCGGCCATGAGCGATGAAGCCCGTCCTGTAAGCTTTGGTGAGCTGGAGGAAAGCATTAAGCGGGCTGAGGAGGTTATGGCCTCAGACAGCCAGCAGGCAGATTTTGTCCTGTTTGAGGACAGGCAGGCCTATGAGGAATTTAAGGCCCGTCACGACAGGGATAAGGTGCCAAAGGCGGATTTGTATAGCTACAGTGGTCCGATATACGTGGGAATAGATGCGGGGTCGACCACCACCAAGCTGGCGGCTATTGGCCGGGACAAGGAGCTTTTATATACCTCCTATGGCAGCAATCATGGTTCACCCCTCCATACTGTGGTGGAGGAAATGAAGGAGCTGTATGGGGCCATGAATGGGGATACCTATATTGCGGCGGTGACAACCACCGGATATGGTGAGGCCATTGTGAAGGCCGCATTGCATGCCGATAATGGCGAGGTGGAGACCTTTGCCCATTTACGGGCGGCCCAGGAATTTTGCCCTGATGTGTCCTTTGTATTGGATATTGGCGGGCAGGATATGAAATGCTTCTACGTAAACAAGGGAAGCATTGGCAGTATCACCCTAAACGAGGCCTGCTCTGCGGGCTGTGGTTCCTTTATTGAAAATTTTGCCCAAAGCCTTAAGCTGACTGCCGGGGAATTTGCGGCCAAGGCCTTGGAGTCCAAGGCTCCCGTTGATTTGGGCACAAGATGTACCGTATTCATGAATTCCAAGGTCAAGCAGGCCCAAAAGGATGGGGCCTCTGTGGGAGACATATCGGCAGGTATTGCCCTGTCCGTTATAAAAAACGCCCTTTTCAAGGTAATGCAGCTGAAGGATGTTAATTCCCTGGGAAAGAATATCGTGGTTCAGGGGGGCACCTTCTACAATGATGCTGTGCTTCGCTCCATGGAGCTGCTGCTGGACCGCAATGTTATCAGACCGGATATTGCCGGCTTGATGGGGGCCTATGGTGCAGCCCTTTTATCCCTGGAATCCGGGGTGGAGCATTCTGCCATTTTGCCGCTGAATAAGCTGGAGGGCTTTACGGTAAAGAGCAATTCCTTCCGGTGCCAGGGCTGTGGCAACGCCTGTCAGGTAACGGTGCAGATATTCCCGGATGGAGGACGGTACTTTACCGGCAACCGCTGTGAGCGGGGGGCCGGCAAGGAGAAGAAGGCCAGACGGGCCGCCAATATTTATCAGTTTAAGTATGACCGGCTATTTAATCATTATGTTCCCTTAAAGACTGCTGTACGGGGCAAAATCGGTATACCGCGGGTTCTCAACATGTACGAGGATTATCCCTTCTGGTTTACCTTCTTTACGGAGCTGGGCTATGAGGTGGTGCTGTCCGGTGAGTCCTCCCCTCAGCTGTATTACAGCGGTATGGCCACCGTGCCTTCGGATTCCCTGTGTTATCCGGCCAAGCTTGTTCATGGGCATATAATGAATTTGGTGGAACAGGGTGTGGATAAGATTTTCTATCCCTGTCTCCCTTATAATATGACGGATGATATGCATCCATCGGATAATCATTTTAATTGTCCGGTGGTGGCTTCCTATGCAGAAAATATCCGCAGCAACATGGATATACTGCAGGAGCGGAAGGTTAAGCTTTTGGAGCCCTTTTTGCCGATAAATGACAAGAAAAGAATGGCAAAGCGGCTGAATGAGGAGCTGGGCAAGGGAGAGGGCCTGAGCAAATCGGAGATTGCCATGGCTCTGGACAAGGCCTATGCGGAGCTGGAGGCCTACCGGGAGGAGGTGCGCCGCAAGGGCATGGAGATCCTCCGGGAGGCTGAGGCCAAGGGACAGCATGTGATTTTGCTGGCAGGTCGTCCGTATCACGTTGATCCTGAGATAAATCACGGTATTCCGGAGATGATTCAAGGCTATGATTTGCCCATTGTGTCCGAGGATGCAGTGTATCATATGCCGGTGAAGTCGGAGCCGCTGAAGATTGTCAACCAGTGGAGCTATCATGCAAGGCTGTATCATGCCGCCCATTATGTGGCAGAGCATAATAATGTTACCATGATTCAGTTCAGCTCCTTTGGCTGTGGATTGGATGCATTGACCACCGGCCAGGTAAAATCCATTTTGGAGGACCATGAGCGGATTTATACCATGATAAAGCTGGATGATGTGAGCAATTTGGGGGCGGCTCGTATAAGACTGCGCTCCCTGATTGCGGCCCTGGCCCGCCGGAAGCCGGTGGAGTACCAGCAGCTGGAAATTTCTGAGCGGCCTCATTTTACGGAGGAGTGCAAGGGAATCCACACCATTCTGGCACCGCAAATGGCCCCTATTCACTTTGAGCTCTTTGAAGCAGTACTCAATAAACACGGATACAATGTAATTATTCCGGAAATGCCAAGAAGTGCTGTGGATGTGGGCTTGAAATTCGTGCATAACGATATGTGTTATCCGGCCATTGTGGTTATTGGTCAGCTGATTAATGCCATACAGCAGGGGAAATGCGATCCTGACAATACCTCCGTCATGCTGTTTCAGACCTGCGGTGCCTGTCGGGCCACCAATTACATTAATGTCTTGCGGCAGGCCCTGAAGGATGCCGGCTATCCCCAGATTCCGGTCTTTGCCTGCTGGGGCCTGGAAACCGATGCCTTTCATTTTACCCGGGACAGCCTGACGGATGCCATCAAGGCCGCCGTATATGGTGATGTTCTTATGAACGTGCGCAACCGTACCAAGCCATATGAGCTGACCCTGGGGGACAGCGACCGACTGTACGATAGGTGGATGGCCCGGTGCAAGGCGGACCTTAGTGAGCGGAAGGGCAGCTATAAGCGGTTTAGCCAAAATATTAGGGCCATAGTGGAGGATTTTGAGGCGATACCAATCGATGAGGCCATGTGGAAGCCCAAGGTGGGCATTGTAGGAGAAATTTTGGCCAAGTATCATCCCGTGGCCAACAACCATATTGAACGCCTGCTCTATGAGGAGGGAGCCGAGGTGGTAATGCCGGATTTCGTGGATTTCTTCATGTATTCTGCCTATGATGCGGTGGTTAAGCGGGAGCTGCTGGACGGCAAGCTTAAGAGCAAGCTGATTTCCCAGATGTTTATTCAGCTGATGGAATTCTATCGCCGGCCGGTGCGCAAAGCCATGAAACACAGCAAGCGGTTTACGCCGCCCCATACCATCAAGGAGATTGCCGGAATGGCCCGGGAACATGTGTCCCTGGGGAACATGGCCGGTGAAGGCTGGTTCCTTACCGGGGAAATGGTGAAGCTGATAAAAAATAATGTGCCCAATGTGGTGTGCCTCCAGCCCTTTGGCTGCCTGCCAAACCATATTACCGGCAAGGGAGTAATTCATGAGCTGCGCCGTCATTATAAGGGAGCCAATATTTTGGCTATTGATTGTGATGCCGGGGCCAGTGAGGTAAATCAGATGAACCGCATCAAGCTGATGCTGTCCGTAGCCAAGGAACGGGGCCCTAAGGGGAATGCGGTATTCCAGAAGGCATAAATTTTCAATGCTGTCCCGGGGAGGTGGGTAGTTCCCTCCCCCAGGCAGCATTTTGATTATCGAGGTATATTTACATGAAAAAGAAATATAAGGCTACAGTGGCGTTGGCCATAAGCATATTAGGGGCGGGGGCAACCATGTCCTGGCCGGCCAGCTTCGGCTTTTGGGGCGGCATGCTTCACAATGGCTTTTTGGCGGCTACCATAGGCGGTATGGCAGACTGGTTTGCCGTTACGGCCATTTTCAGAAAACCATTGGGTATTTCCTATAAAACAGAAATTATCATAAGAAATCGCCAGCGGATAATGGATGAATTGGTGGAATTTGTGGGGCATGACCTTCTCAGCACGGAAAATGTTATGCAATTTGTGAACAAACAGGATGTGGCCGGGCTGTTGGCGGAATATATTGATGTGCAGGGCAAGGAGCGGCTGGCGGTATTGGCCAGGGAAATTGCCGATGGGGTGTTCCGTGATTTGGATGCCCAAGCCATGGCGAAAAGGATAACTCCCTTTATAAAGGAAGCGGTGGATGAGAAGATAGCACCGGCCATGGCCAATGACCTGATGGAGCGGCTGTCCAATGAGGAAATTGCCGGAATTATTCTTAAGGGTCTGTTGCTGGTGGGGGAGGATATCCTTAAGGAAGAGGCCCTCATCGCCATTTTACAGGAGCATGTGGGGGAATTTCTGGAAAAGTACGAAGGGGACGGTATGGGCCGCGGCTTCGTGATGGGTCTTATGGGGCTTGATAAGGAACGGGTCAGCAGGCTGCTGGTTGGCAAGGCACAGCAATGGCTTGATGAGGTGCGGACCAGTGAGGAAAGGTGGACCGAGCTGTTCCAGTGGTTTCTTGCGCGGATGCGGCTGCTTGGTCAAAATCAGCGGCTAAGGGACAATCTGGCCAGGACGCTGACGGAATACGCTTCCTCTGAGGTTATTGAGGCCATGGTGTACCACTACATTAATGGCGTCCTTACCGGTAATGAGGCGGGCTACAAGGTTCAGCAGGCCGTTCAGGAGCTGCTGGAGCGGTTTGTGGACAATCATGAGTGGAAGGAAAAGCTGGATGGCATTATCAAGGCCTGGATGGCCAAGGAGCTTGAGGCCCATCACCAGACCATAACCAACATGATCCAGGACCGGCTGAACAGCCTGTCGGATGAGGAGCTGGTGGAATTTACCGAAGAAAAGGTAGCCGATGATTTGCAGATGATTCGTATCAACGGTTCAGTGGTAGGCTCGTTGGCCGGTATGGCGTTGTATATTGTTGTGTATTTGGCGGGGCAGGTGATAAGTCCATGATATGGCAAAATTGGAACAAGGCAGACAAAACCCTGCTGGGGGCGGCGGTGATATTCCTTTTTGCCCTATGCCTGCATATTGAATATCCGGACAATACCTTTGCCAGCGGCCTGCTGTTTTGTGCGGAGGCGGCCCTGGTGGGCGGTATAGCGGACTGGTTCGCGGTAACTGCCCTATTCAAAAAGCCCTTGGGCTTTCCCTATCATACGGCCATATTGCCCCGACGGCGGGAGGCCTTTGTGGAAGCCACCGGAAAAATGCTGCAGACGGAAGCTACCGCGATGCAGACCAGTACCAGCGCAAGCTGGCGCCAGTATGGCTTCAGGTAG
>NZ_CAMYWM010000131.1 GCF_947302755.1 uncultured Anaerovibrio sp. | reverse complement strand
GATGGATATGCCACATTCAGCCAATATGATAATGAGACCCATAATATAAATACTCCAGCTCACTACATTGGTAAGCAGGGAGGTCTGGGATATATTATCATTCCTGGCAATTATCAAATTATTGATAATACCTGTGGCCGTACGGGCAATGACCTGTACCACAGTATATATAAATATAATGAAGAAAATATAGGTCAGAAGATGCTCGACGGGTACCGGCAGGTTCATCATGCGGGTGAGAAAATTCAGGTACAGAGATACCACGATAAGCATGGGAGCTCCCTTTAATCCGTGAAGCAGGGCCGTTTTCCATGTAAATTCCTGGAGTGCGGAACGGGAGGCGATATATTTTCCTACTGTTCTATTGCAGAACCAGCCCAAGGAAATCGCCAGCAGCAGTCCCACAATCGGTGGTACAAG
This sequence comes from uncultured Anaerovibrio sp., assembly GCF_947302755.1. GTDB lineage: Bacteria > Bacillota > Negativicutes > Selenomonadales > Selenomonadaceae > Anaerovibrio. Next base: position 6,388 of record NZ_CAMYWM010000131.1, on the reverse strand, counting down.
CAGAAAAAAGATCTGTTTTGGATCAAGGCTCTCCACATAATTTTGAAATAAATGCGCATCAAAGGTAGTGAAATCAAACATTTTTTACCTCCATTTCGGGAAATAGTTATTCTAGGCTACGTATAGTATACCCTAAATACAAGAAATTTTCCTGTAAAAGGAAAATTGCAGGGTATAGCAAAAAATTGTCGAATTATACAAAGGAAACTATTGATATTGAATGGAGGAATTCTTATGGTATTCAAGCGAATATTTCTCATAGTATTGGATAGCTTTGGTATTGGTGCCGAGCCCGATGCCGGGGAATTTGGGGATGCAGCTACGGTAAATACCTTAAAAAGCGTTATGACATCAAATAAATTCAAGGTGCCCAATCTGAAGAGGCTGGGCCTGTTTAATATCGATGGCGTAGAGGGAGAAGAACAGGAGCCTGCACCGGAGGCCTCCTTTGCCCGTCTGCAGGAAGCCTCCAAGGGGAAGGATACCACCATAGGCCATTGGGAGATTGCCGGCCTTGTATCCGACACCCCCCTGCCTACTTATCCGGATGGCTTCCCGGAGGATATTATCAGGCAGCTGGAGGAGGCCTTTGGCCGGAAAATTATCTGCAATAAACCATATTCAGGTACCCAGGTCATACATGATTACGGGCAGGAGCATATAAAAACCGGTGCTCTTATTGTCTATACCTCGGCTGACAGTGTGCTGCAGATTGCCGCCCATGAGGATGTAGTTCCTGTTGAGGAGCTTTACGAGTATTGTAAAAAGGCTCGAAAAATCATGACAGGAGAACATTCCGTCGGTCGAATTATTGCCCGCCCATTTATTGGCGATTATCCAAGCTTTGAACGCACCCCAAGACGCCATGATTATTCCATGGAGCCGCCTGGCGATACTATTCTCGACCTGTTGAAGGTGGCCGGCAATTCCGTGGTAAGCGTAGGAAAAATAAACGATATCTTCGCCGGCCGGGGCATCAGCCGCCATGTAGCCATTACCGATAATGATGATGGTATGGCAAAGGCTTTGATTGAGGTGGACAAGGATTATTACGGGCTATGCTTCATCAATCTGGTGGATTTTGATATGAAGTACGGTCATCGCCGTGATGTGGATGGCTATGCGGCAGCCCTTACCCGGTTTGATGAACAGCTGGGAGAGTTCCTGCCCAGGATGAAGCGGGGCGACGTGTTGATTATTACAGCTGATCACGGCTGTGACCCACTGGCCGCCGGTACGGATCACACAAGGGAATATGTGCCGATGCTTATTTATGGCGAGGGTATCAAAAAGGGAGTCAACCTGGGCACCAGGCACAGCTTTGCGGATATTGCTGCCACCATCTCCAAGCTAATGCGCATACCGTATGCTACCAAGGGTGAAAACTTCTGGAATGAAATAAAGGAGTAACAAATAAACCTCCCTAACACCACCTTATACTTTTTCAACATATTGAAGTTTTCCAATTGCTAACTTATCCCCATTTTTTTATATTCATGTGTTGTATATTCACCAATAAGGCCGTCATTTATTGACTGCCTTATTTAATTTTGTGTATTTTTATACATTTTACTCACTTTTTCTAATATACAACTGTGGATAAGATAAACCACAAGATATAGTGTTTGAGTTTGACACTATATACTATATATTGTAAAATCTTTGTAGATTAAAGAGGAGGACAGGTAAGTTTATATGGCAAGTAATATACAGAATATACGAAAACGCAATGGGGATATTGTCCCATTTACCCCAAAGAAGATTACCGATGCAATCCGCAAGGCCAATCTGGAATCCATAGATGATACCTTTTCCGAGAAGGTGTTAAATAAGCTCACCAATGAGGTTATTAAGGCCATTGCCAATCAGGATATTCCGGCGGTGGAGTACATTCAGGACGCCGTGGAAAGGGTGCTCATTCACAATAATTTTGCCAGCACTGCCAAGGCATATATTATTTATCGGGCCGAGCACACCAAGATTCGTGAGGCTCAGGGCAACCTGATGGATATTTATAACGAGCTGACCTTCAAAAAATCTGCGGATGCCGATATAAAGCGGGAAAATGCCAATATCGACGCAGATACGGCCATGGGAACCATGCTGAAATATGGCTCTGAGGGCTCCAAGTACTATATTGATAATTACATTCTGCCAAAGGATATTGCCGCAGCCCATATCGATGGTGACATTCATATCCATGACAAGGATTTTTATATGCTCACCGAAACCTGCTGTCAGATTGATCTGATTAAGCTGTTCAAGAATGGCTTCTCCACCGGCCACGGATATTTGCGGGAGCCAAATGGGATCCGCTCCTATGCGGCACTGGCCTGTATTGCCATTCAGGCTAATCAAAACGAAATGCACGGCGGTCAGTCCGTTCCTAACTTTGATTACTCCATGGCACCGGGGGTGGCCAAAACCTTTGCCAAGGAGTATTTTAAGGCCCTGGCGGCCTTCTTCATCGCTGTTCTCAGCATGAATCCCAACGACGCCAAGCTGCTGGCCAAGGAAATTCGCCGCTGTCTGCCTATAGAAATTCGCCTGGGCAATACGGAGGAATACCTGCACCACCTGATTGACTTCCTGCCATTTCATCAGCAGAGCCACAATTATCAGGCTATATCGCCAAATCAGACGGAGCGGGCCCACAATTATGCAGTGGCCACGGCAGTGGATGCCACCGAGGATGCCACCTATCAGGCCATGGAGGCCTTTGTTCATAACCTGAATACCATGAATTCCCGGGCTGGTGCCCAGGTGCCATTCAGCTCCATAAATTATGGAACAGATACCTCACCGGAGGCCCGCATGGTTATCCGCAACCTGCTGAAGGCCACCACTGCCGGGTTGGGCAACGGTGAGACTCCTATTTTCCCGGTACAGATTTTCAAGGTAAAGGAAGGGGTCAATTACAACCGTCACGACCCGAATTTTGACCTGTTCCAGCAGGCCATACGCACCTCAGCCAAGCGGCTCTTCCCAAATTTCAGCTTCCTGGATGCACCATTTAATCTCCAATATTATAAGGAGGGCGATTATAATTCCGAGGTGGCTTATATGGGCTGTCGTACCCGGGTAATGGGCAACGTTCACGACAGGAAGCGGGAGGTAACCTGCGGACGGGGTAATCTCAGCTTTACCAGCATCAATCTGCCCCGGCTGGCCATAAAGGCCAAGGGGGACAAGAAGGTGTTCTTCCGTGAGCTGGACAGTATCACTGAGCTGGTATTCCGCCAGCTGCTGCACCGCTTTAAAATTCAGTGCAGCAAAACTGTCCGCAATTATCCTTTCCTGATGGGACAGGGTGTATGGATTGACAGTGAAAAGCTGCGCATTGATGACAGTGTGGCCGAGGTATTGAAGCACGGTACCCTGTCCATGGGCTTCATTGGTCTGGCCGAGACCCTGATTTCCCTCATAGGCCAGCATCACGGCGAATCCGAGGAGGCCCAGAAGCTTGGTCTGGAAATTGTGGGCTATATGCGCAAGCGCATGGACGAAAAATCCCAGCAGACAGGGCTTAACTTTACTCTCCTGGCCACGCCGGCCGAGGGTCTCAGTGGTCGCTTTGTCCGGCTTGACAAAAAGCTGTACGGTGAAATTCCCGGCGTTACGGACAAGGATTATTATACCAACAGCTTCCACGTGCCGGTTTATCACAAGATTACAGCGGCCAAGAAGCTGGAGATTGAGGGCCCATACCACGCCCTGACCAATGCCGGTCATATCAGCTATGTGGAAATGGACGGGGATCCCTCCAAGAACCTGAAGGCCTTTGAGGCCATCATTCGCTGTATGCACGATAATGGTATTGGCTATGGCTCCGTAAATCATCCTGTTGACCGGGATCCGGTATGTGGCTATAACGGCATAATATATGATGTATGCCCACAATGCGGCCGCAGCGAAGCCGCCCATAAAATGCGTCGGATTGTCCGCCGCCCACAATATGACAAGAATTCAATCTAGGTGATTTTTATATGAAAGGACAGTGCAGGAAAATGACAATAAATGGAATTGACGTAACCGTAAAGGGCTTAAATGATGTTAGCGAGCAGGAAATCATCAGCTATATCGACATGCTGGAGAAGGAAAGCAATGAGGATCTCAGCAGTCTTACCATCTCCCCGGCCGAGGATGGCTCCGTGGCTTTGGACTACGTATTACAGCCCGCTAAATTTGAACGTATCCGTCGCATCACCGGCTATTTGGTAGGTACTATCGATCGCTGGAACAATGCCAAGCGTTCTGAGGAGCATGATCGCGTAAAGCATGGCATCAATTAAAATTGCCGGTACCGTCAATGATTCTGTTGTAGACGGTGAAGGGTACCGGTTTACCATATTCACCCAAGGCTGTCCCCACGACTGCATTGGCTGTCACAATCCCCAAACCCATGATTTTGACGGAGGTCGGGTGGAGGACACAGAGGATATCCTGAAGGTTGTATTGGATAACCCCCTGCTGCAGGGGGTTACCTTCAGCGGCGGTGAGCCCTTTTGCCAGCCTGGTCCACTGGCCGATTTGGCCCGAAGGCTTCATGAGCATCACCTGGATGTGTGGTGCTACACCGGTTACACCATGGACCAGCTTCTGCAGGGAACCCCCCAGCAGCTGGAGCTGCTTAAGGAGCTTGATGTTTTGGTGGATGGGCCCTATCAGGAATGGAAGCGGGATATCTCCCTCAGCTTCCGGGGCAGTAGCAATCAGCGGATTATTGATGTACAGGAAAGCCTAAGGAAAAATCAAATCATCTTATATGATGTTTAACACTGAAATCGGACTGGTGAACGCCGTCCGATTTTTTTTGCTGTCTTTTTTGTTTACATTGACACCTATTAGGGCAAATGCTACACTTTTATACAAATCATTTTGTTTGGTAAGGAGATAGATTCATGGCTGAAGAAGTAAAAGCTACCACTGTAGAAGAAATATTGGAAAATACCACTATTGCTGACGTTTATAAGGCGGCGAAGCAGCTGGACGGGGTTGCCAAGAAAACCAAGCTCATCGAGAGTTCTTTTTTTTCTGATTTATGCGGCAACAATGTTTACCTTAAGCCGGAAAACCTGCAAAATACCGGTTCCTTCAAGCTGCGGGGTGCCTACAATAAAATCAGCCAGCTCAGCGATGAGGAAAAAAAGCGGGGCGTAATTACTGCCTCCGCCGGAAATCATGCCCAGGGGGTGGCCTTTGCCGCCCAACAATTAGGCGTAAATGCCGTAATTTGCATGCCTGCCACCACCCCACTGCTAAAGGTGGAAGCCACCAGGGCCATGGGGGCTGAGGTGGTACTCCACGGTGACAGCTTTGACGATGCATATGCCAAATCCCTGGAGCTCCAGCAGAAAAAGGGCTATGTATACATTCATCCCTTTAACGATAAACAGGTTCTCCTGGGCCAGGGCACCACAGCCCTGGAAATAATCGACGACCTAAAGGATGTGGATGCCATCCTGGTACCCATTGGCGGCGGCGGCTTTGCCAGTGGCGTAGCCTTGGCCACAAAGGCCGTAAACCCTCAGGTCAAGGTAATTGGCGTAGAGCCTGAGGGAGCTGCCTGCATGGAAAATTCCTTTGCCCGTGGCCAGGTTTCCACCCTGTCCTTTGTGGAAACCGTAGCCGACGGCTGTGCCGTCAAGACCCCCGGTGAGCTTACCTACGCCTTCTGCAAAAAATATTTGGACCAGATAATCACCGTATCGGAAATGGAAATAATGTCAGCCCTCCTTTCCCTTATTGAAAAGCACAAGCTGATTGCCGAAGGAGCCGGGGTACTCAGTCTGGCCGCCCTGAATAAGCTGCCATTCAAGGGGAAAAAGGTGGCGGCTATTATCAGCGGCGGTAATATTGATATTTCTACCATAAGTGCCCTTATTAACAAGGCCCTGATTGCCCGGGGCCGGGTATTCTGCTTCTCAGTGCTGTTGCCGGATAAGCCAGGCCAGCTGGTAAATGTGGCCAAGGTAATTGCAGACAACAATGCCAATGTTATTAAGCTGGATCATAACCAGTCCAAGGTTACCGACAGCTTCAAAAGGGTGGAGCTGGAAATAACGGTGGAAACCAATAACCACGAACACATCAAAAAGCTTACCAAGGCCTTGGAGGATGCCGGCTATGATGTAACAAAGGTGTTCTGATTAAAAAACTGATAAAAAATCTATTGTCAAGGATATTTTGATAATTTATCCACATTTTTTGAAAAAAGTGGATAAGGTTGTGGATAACTTGTGCTTTCAGTTGAATAAATAGGCAGTTATCCACATTTTTCTGTTGTTAATCAGCAATTTTTCAATTATACTGTACTTGTAATTGTGTTCATATTAAACATATCTTTCTCTTATAAACATATCTTTCTCTTATAAACATATCTTTCTCT
>NZ_CAMYWM010000130.1 GCF_947302755.1 uncultured Anaerovibrio sp. | reverse complement strand
TATTTTCACACACAGCAAAAGAGCAGCTCTAATCTCCTGGGCTGCTTTTTTGTTGCAAAAATTGCTACTGGATTCCCAGTAGAGGAATTTCGCGACAGCAGGGCTGTATTGTTTAAGTTAGTATGGCCCTGCTATTAAATTTGTGAACCGAAACTATACTTTTTATATACCGATTTTACAAGTTTTTTAAGACGGTTCCCCAGGAATAAGGCGTCAAAAATAATCCAATAGTTAAATTTGAACGGGCGATCGTGGCACTGGGGAGCCGCTTTCACCTACTAAGCATAAAAGGAAGGTGGCCCAGCAAAAAAGGTGGTGTAAACAATGAAGAAGCAATGCGAGACAGAACCATGGGAACGCCAGTCGGACGATACCCCTGCCGAGTATAAAGCATTCGTTGTTTATCGGGAATTGGGCCACGAACCGGAAGGCGAACCAAAGCAGAAGCGCAGCCTTAAAAAGACCGCTGAGATAGTCGGCAAGAATGTAAGCATGATTAAAAAGTGGTCAACTGAGTTTAATTGGCAGGAAAGAGCCCGCGAGTATGACAATGAGCTACAACGAATTACGCTGGCTGCCAAAAAAGATGAAATAATCAAGATGCAGAAGCGGCACATGAAGGTAGCCAGGGAACTCCTTAAAAAGGCATACGACAGGCTACTGGATATGCCGGTGGAAGAACTCAGCAACAGGGATGTGCAGGAATATATCAAGCTGGGTGCTGCACTGGAGAAGGCCAGCAGGGTGGACAATTTCAGCGTGGAGGGTGGCGTTACAGCTTCCAATTCTTCCGGTGGTGCTATGCCATCTATACTGACAGCTGAGGAAGAAGAAACATCTGGTATGATGCAACTGGTACAATCGCTTAACGAAGCTAGGAAGGGAAGGAGTTAAATGGAGTTTGGAAAGTGGGGAGAAAAGGCCCTTAACTTTATAGATAACCCTATCCCGGGCGATGCTTTTATAAATATCCTGGAGGGCAGCGTAAGAAGCGGTAAAACCGTGGCCATGATACCGAAATGGATAAATTACATTGTCACTGGCCCGCCGGGCCTGCTCCTGATGGTAGGAAAATCCAAGGACACCATATACGATAACGTGCTCAATGATCTGTTTGATACCATTGGAAAAAACTGGTACAGATACAACCGCCAGAGCGGTGAAATACTGGTATGGTGGAAGGACCGACAGGGCCGAAAGATTGAACGCAGAATAAGAGTAGTGGGAGCCAAGGACGAGGGCTCAGAGGAATACATCCGAGGTAAGACGTTGGCCGGTGCCTATTGTGATGAGCTGACGCTTACCCCGGAGAAATTTTTCAAGCAATTACTAAACCGTCTGAGCGTGCCAGGTGCGAAGCTGTACGCGACCACAAACCCGGACAGCCCAGCCCATTACCTCTACAAGGAATACATCACCAATGAGGACAAGCTGAGAAGCGGCCTTGTAAAGGTGGTGCATTTTGGCCTTGACGACAACCCAAACCTGTCCGAGGAATACAAGCGTAACATTAGGGCTTCATATTCGGGCATGTGGTTTAAGCGTATGATTTTAGGGTTGTGGGTGCTGGCAGAGGGCATTATCTATGATATGTTCGATGAGGAGAAGCACTGCTTTGATGATGGCTTCTGGAACAACACATTAAAAAGCAGATGCCGCCGCTATATTGCATGCGACTACGGAACCAAAAACCCTATGGTTTATTTGGACATATATGACGACGGGGACACAATCTATATCCCCGATATGTATTACTGGGACAGCAGGAAAGAGCAAAGACAAAAGACCGACTCCGAGTATGCTGACGACCTGGAGCAGATGATAGGTGACGAGCTGCCGGACATGGTGGTGATTGACCCCAGCGCAGCCAGCTTTAAACTCGAATGCCAAGGGCGAGGATTTCGTGTTAAAGACGCTGACAACAGCGTAAATGATGGCATCCGGCTTGTGGCAAAGCTACTGACCAAACGCAAAATATTGATACACCGTAAGAACTGCCAGCCAATGATAGATGAATTTCAGGCCTATGTCTGGGATGAAGTGGCAGCCAGGCGCGGTGAGGAAAAACCAGTAAAGCAGTACGACCATGCAATGGACGCATTGCGCTATTACTGTCAGACCATGCTGCCTAAGTGGAGGAGGAAAGAGTAAAGTGAGCCGAAAGAGCAAGAAAAATAAAAATACTCAGCCAGTGGAGCGGAAGACTACTCAGGACTCCTTCCAGAATCCGCTGGCGAGAAATGGCGTTTTTATGCCTAACCTTTTGGAAGCAACACAATACCCATTGACAAGGTTCAGCCGTGACTGGCAGACCATAAACAGCCTGTACCGCTCCCATTGGGTGGTGAGGCGCATTATTGATGTTATCCCGGAGGATATGACCAAGAATGGCTACAAGATAACTTCGCAGATAGACCCGGACAATCTAAAGAAGCTGGAAACAGTTTTTAGGCGTACCAGTACCCACAAGAACATTCTAAAAGGCCTTAAATGGGGCCGCCTGTACGGTGGCGCAGGGGCTCTAATAATGATTGAAGGCCAGGAGGACCAGCTGGACCAGCCACTGAATATGGACCAGGTAATGCCGGGCAGCTACAAGGGACTCCTTGTTTTGGACCGCTGGAGCGGTATCACGCCAAATGACAAGTTGATAGACGACCCAAGCGACCCAGAGTTTGGCCTCCCTGAAAGCTACACGCTGACCAGTGATGTAATGGAAACGGGTATAAAGGTACATCACAGTAGGATCCTTCGTTTCACAGGCAGGCCACTGCCGTACTTAGAGGAATTAGCCGAACAGTATTGGGGAGCCTCAGAGATAGAGCATGTAATAGATGAGCACAAAAAGCGCGACAATGTAAGCTGGAACATAGCCACACTGACCTTTATGGCCTGCCTCCGCGTAATGAAGCTGGAAGGCATGGGAATGGTACTGGCCACCGGCAACGAAAAGGCACAGCAGGACCTTTACAACACAGTGCAGGCCATGAATGCGCTGATGAATAATAACAGTATTCAGATATTGGGCGAAAACGACAGCTACGAATCACATCAATACACTTTTGGCGGAATTGCTCAGGTGTATGACTGTTTTATGATGGACGTAGCAGGCGCAGCAGAAACACCTGTAACCAAGCTCTTTGGTCGTTCTCCAGCAGGAATGAATGCCACAGGGGAAAGCGACCTCCAGAACTACTATGATGTAATCGAAGAAAAGCAGGAAAACGAGCTGAGGCCAATCTATGACAAGCTACTGCCAATTATCATGATGTCAACCTTCGGAGCCGTACCAGATGATTTCGATTATGAATTTAACCCGGTACGCAGGGCACCGGAGGATGAGATGGCAGACCTCGCCAGCAAGAACACAGACTCGGTGACCAAGGCATTCCAGGCAGGGCTTATTAGTCAGAAGGTGGCCTTGAAGGAGCTCCGCCAGCAATCTGAACTGACCGGAATGTGGACCAATATTTCAGATCAGGATATTGAGAACGCCGATGACGAAGTCATGAGCCCCGATGAAGGCATGGGCGGATTGATGGGAATGGGCGGCGACAATGAGGATTTTCAAAAGGCGATGAAGGAGAACCCGGAGCCACAGAAGACGACTGATGCAAAATCACCCCAAAATGGTAAACAGTGGATAACAATAAACGGTGCTAAAGTGCTTATTGATAACAATGGAAATGTTATTGCTGGAGCCGAAGGAAATATTAATAAAAAAGACTCGCAATCAGCAACAAAAAATGATAAAATCACAAGTGCCCAAGGAGCCAATATATTCACCAAATACGGATTTATAAATCGTAACAAAGAAAAGGCACATGAGAAACATTTAAGCGAATTTGGGGATATAACCATGGAACAATATATTGCTAGAGGAATGGAACTTGTCCAAATGCCTGTTGGTGGCGATATATTGGGACACAAAGATAAGAACGAGATAATAACCCGTTACAATGTCAAAACCAATGAATTTGTAAAAGGCAGGCCAGACAGAGGGATATATACTTTCTACAAGCCCAGGGACAAAAAGGTATATTATGACGTCATGAAGAGAAAGGATTTAGAAAATGGCGGCTCAGAGTAAATTCAAATGTGGATGCTGCGGGCAATACACCATTGAAGAAGAAGGGACAATGGAATCCTGCTCAGTATGTGGGTGGATGCAAGACCCTTATCAGGAGGATTTCCCAGATAATCCTGGTGGAGCTAATCTCATGTCACTTAATGAAGCACGTAAGGCATACAAAGAAGGACGACCGATTCAATAACCTTAGCCCCTACAAAGGGGCGTTTTAATTGGGAGGAGAATAGGCATGGAACTTGAACAAATGAATGAATTTAAACAGGTATGTTCGCCCGTGGTGGATTTTATAAAAAAGAACTGCTGCCCGCATGACACTGTAATCATAACGAGCGAGCAGTTTAAGATTATTTCAGATGAAGTTGTATTTCCGGTTACTGGATGCGGCGAGTAGGGTATTTATCTTTTAACCGCTGATGTACAAAGTGGCCTTTAGATGGAGCTATTAGGAATTCATTGAAAAGCCTCTGCGAGGTATTGAGGTACTGGTAAACAGAGCCATTTTTGAAATGAACCTCCAAGATACCATCCTGATAGCCAATGGCTGAAACATTGGAAGAAACAACAAAAGATAGATTCATAAATTCACCTCCTTCTAATCACATAAGTATAACACATGAGGCACCCTTGCCGAGGGTGCTTTTTTGATGTTCTAAAAAAGGAGACACACCATGAACCAGGACAAGCTCTGGGAGCCATCAAGGCGAATTGAATTACAGTATGCCAGAGCATTAAGGAACCTGGCACGAACACTCATAAAGATAACCAAAGGAAAGAGCCCCAGTGAGATAATCGATACGCTGGAGGAATACGCCAAAAGCAGGGCCTTTATTGGTTTTGCTGAGAAGGTGGCCATGAAGATGGTTACTGGTTTATTTCGCGATGTGGGGCATTCATGGAGGCGTGCAGCCTACAAGAACGGAAAAGGGCGAGAACTATATGAGGCATTGATGAAGGAGCTCCAAGGAAAGCGCGGAGCCCATCTTGACTGGCTCATAAGGGACAATACCTACAGGATAGTTACCCTCCCGGAGAATATCGGGAAAGATGTAGCCACATATATTGAGCGTGAGAGCCTCAAAGGGCGCAGGGCCAGCGATATTGAAAGGGAAATAGCCAAGATGTTCCCACAGCATACAAAGGCCAACGCAGAGCTCATAGCACGCACCCAGGTAAGCTATACTCAGACAAACCTCATAAGGGTAAGGGCTGAGAGCATGGGCCTAAATTGGTATGTGTGGAGAGCCGTGGGAGGCGGCAAAGGCGATGGAAGAACAAGAAGCTCACACGCAGCCATGAGCGGTGTGTTGGTTAACTGGAATGATCCGCCAGCACCAGAAGATTTATTTCCAAGGTTCACTAAAACCGGAAGACCATACAGGAATACCCTGGGCCATTACCACGCAGGGCAGGCCCCAAATTGTAGGTGCTATCCGGAAACCATAGTTGATTTGGAGGAAATAGACAGCTTTCCCGCTAGGGTATATATGAACGGTCGAATCGTAACCATGAGCCGAAAGCAGATTGAACAGCTGATAGGAGGATTGGATTAATGAGTGCATTAACAAAAATAAGAATGGGCCTGCTATTGGCTAAGATTAAGCTGGGCAGGGTGTTTACAATGGACTGGGAAAAAGACCCAAATCCGGAGAACTGGCGAACCATTAACGGCTCCCATGTGCATTTGGAGAATGGCAAAATCAATGGCGGTGCCGGTGGCAAGTTTGCTGGTAATGACTGGGTAGGTAAGAAGATGCACGCATCTGACCCAAGAGTGCAGCAGGGGACTTTGTTTGGCGGCGGCAAATATGGCTGGGCTGTACCAGAGTCAAAAAGCGAGAAACAAGCAAGAGAAACAGCACAAGCCAATAAAAGCAGTATTAAATCACTGTCTGCAGAGATTGCTAGACTCAAAAACCATCCAGATAGATTTAACTGGGAAGACAGTAATGCACAAAGAAAAATTGTTTCTCAGCTTTCGGCAAAATATGGTGAGGTTGAGAAGCTGCTGAAAAAACTGCCAGAGGGTTCGGCTGAACACAAACAAGCCCTAAGCCTGCTAGGATACACAGCAGAAGACTGGGAAGAAGTTAAAAAGGATATTGCGAAGGAAGCGGAAAGAGAAAAAAAGAGATTTTCCGAAAAAGAAAAAGCATGGAAAGCTGCCATGGCTGAGAATGAAGCGGCCGCAAAACAAAAAGGAGCAAGCAATAATACTCCTAAACGCGTTGAGGCCATCAGCCAGGAGATAGGCGGAGAACCAAGCAGACATGCTGAGGTTACAAAAAAAATGTCCATGTCTAGAGGCGAACAGCGTGCAAAAGAATGGTTTGAGAAGGAGGAAAATAACCGTCTGGGGATGGATATGCCGGGATATTCCCGCGAGGATGATATTCGCAATACCTACAATAGGGCTATTGAGTATAGAAACAGATTAACCGCTATAGCGGCTAGTGTAAACAGCGAAATTGACCGAATTAATCGTAAGAGGAAGCCTACCAAAGAAGATGAAGCAACACTTAAACAGTTAAACACTAAAAGAATGAATGCAGAAAATGCTGATACTGCTTTCAGAGCCGAGCTTGAAAAATTCAAGCAGAAATACGGTATTAGCGAGCAATACGGTGCTGGAATTGGCTTTAAGGTAGACCCCAAAACGGGGGAAATGGTAAGAAGTACAGCCAAGCCTTTACCAGGGCAGGCGAGGGAAACTACGGTTACTGTTGGCAATGTCAGCGGACAGCAACCGGAGGAAAAGCAATATTATTCTCCTTTGGAGGCCGTGGCAAAGCTCCGCGAAATGAGGAAGGCCAAGAAGGCGGCTAATAAACCAGCCACCGAGAAACCTAAATCTACTGCCCCTAAGAAGAAAGGCAATGCAAGGTAAGCGTCAAAGTTTAAGTCGTCTTCCCGCCAGCCCTTTCTCGTGGCATAATA
>NZ_CAMYWM010000129.1 GCF_947302755.1 uncultured Anaerovibrio sp. | reverse complement strand
TATTAAAAAGAAAATGTCGCGGCGGAAGCCGCGACACTTTGTCTACACTCTGAAACCACCGGCTTAGCCGGTGGTTTGTTCTAGCCCTATAAGGGCTTGTTACCGGCACTGGAGTCTAAAGACTCATTGAAAGGTTCGCCAGCCGCAACATCATTTACCTACCGAGCCCCTTGGGCTCTACTTATCTGTTTTTGACTACTGGCTCACCCGTGAACGGGTCAATATACTCTTTGAGTGTCATTTGATCGTACTCTAAGTCTTCTTTTAATTGATTCCTTATGTACTCTTCAATTTTCTTTGCATTCTTTCCTACCGAATCTACATAATATCCTCGGCACCAGAAATGTCTATTCCCATACTTGTACTTTAAATTCGCATGTCTCTCAAATATCATAAGCGTACTCTTACCTTTTAGATATCCTACAAAACTCGAAACACTCATACTTGGTGGTATTCTAACCAACATATGTACATGATCTGGGCATATTTCAGCTTCAATTATTTCCACACCTTTTCTCTTACATAATGTACTGAGAATATTCGCTATATCCTGCTTAAGCTGACCATATGCTACCTTTCTCCTAAATTTTGGTGCAAATACAATGTGATACTTACACTCCCATTTTGTGTGTGATAAACTATTCATGTCCATTGGGGACTGCCTCCTTTGCTTTTACTTGGCTGACGAACCATAGTAATTCTAGCACTGGAGGTATTTTTCTGTAAGCTGAAGCATTCCTAACCACCCGCAGAGCAGGTGGTTTTATTCATTTTTCAAAGTATCTATTTTATCTAAAATATAAAAACTAAGACTTTGAAAAATAGGGCCTTGCCCTAACAATAATTTATTTTACTAGCTCCTCCAGTAAACTAATATATTTAACTGTCATTGGGGATGGTTTGATGGAGGTAGGCAGAATATAGCCTATCTCCATATAATCGTCCACATCTAAAGGCTTGGCAATAATGTTGGAGCCGTTCAATTCTTCACTAATAACACCACTGCAGATGGTGTATCCGTTTAGACCCACCAGCATATTAAATAGAGTAGCACGATCACAGACAATCAAATCCTTGTCACAATCTAGGGTGCTTAGTATCTCTTCTGAAAAATAGAAGGAGTTGTGACTTCCCTGTTCATAAGAAAGGCGGGGATAAGGCTTTAAATCCTCAGGTGTAAGTTTTTTCTTTGATGCTAGAGGCGAGCCTTTGCCAATAAATACATGGGGCTTTGCTTTGAATAAAGGCGTGAAAAATAGTCCATTATCCTTAAGTGTTTTTCGGATTACGGTTTCGTTAAATTTGTTTAAATACAGTACGCCTACTTCACTTCTAAGATGGGCCACATCATCTATAATGTCAAAAGTCTGGGTTTCTCTCATGTGAAATTCATAGGATTCACCACCATATTTTTTTAGTAATTCAACAAATGCTTCCACTACAAATGAATAATGCTGAGAAGAGACACAGAATTTGGTTTTTCGCTTAGTTTGTCCCATATATCTGTCTTCAATAAGATTTGCCTGCTCTAATATCTGACGGGCATATCCTAGGAATTCTTCACCCTCGTTAGTGATGGTGATTCCCTTTTTGCCTCTGTTAAATATGGTGATTCCATATTCTTTTTCTAGCTCTATAATTGCAGTAGTAAGGCTGGGTTGAGCTATATATAGTCTCTTTGCTGCCTCTGTGATATTTCCAATATCTGCTACTGTCACTGTGTATCTAAGCTGTTTTAATGTCATAGGAACCTCCGTATTTACGAATTAGAAATAGATATTGATAATATAATAGCTTAAACCATAGAAAATATCTATGGATATAACATAATTTTAAATATTTTACCTATTAATTCTCTAGGTTTATACTTTCAACCAATAAAATAATAAATGAGCAGGAGAAATAAGTTATGAAAACAGCAGTTATTGGATTTCCAAGAATTGGAAAAGATAGAGAATTAAAATTTACACTGGAAAAATACTTTAAAGGGGAGATAAATCAGGCTGACATCTACGGCGAGGCTGACCGCCAAAAGGAGTATGGACTTAACAGCCAGTCAGAGGCTGGAATTGATTTTATTTCATCAAATGATTTTTCATTTTATGATGGAGTACTTGATACAGCTGTATTGTTTAACGTGATACCTAAAAGATATGAGAAGCTAGAGCTTTCAGCTATCGACACATATTTTGCAATGGCACGTGGTTATCAGAAGGGGGACAAAAATGTTAAGGCACTTGCCATGAAAAAATGGTTCAATACAAATTATCACTATATTGTTCCTGAAATAGAAGACGATACAGAGGTAAGCTTCGTAGGGACAAAGCCACTGGATGAATATGAAAATGCTCTTTTAAAGGGGATTTCAACCAAGACAGCTATTGTAGGACCATTTACATTTTTAAAGCTGCTTAAGTATACAGGAACAAAGTGCTTTGAGGATTACATTGATATTTTTACAGAGGAATATATTAAGCTCATAACAGCACTTGATGAAAAAAATGTAGAGTGGTTACAGCTTGATGAGCCTTGGCTGGTTAAGGATATTGATGAAGGGGAGAAGGCAATTTTTACTAAGATTTACAATAAAATTCTTTCGAATAAAAAATCAGTAAAAGTATTGCTACAAACATATTTTGGGGATGTAAGAGATGTTTACAATGAAATCGCTGAGTTAGATTTTGATGGTATTGGTCTGGATTTTGTAGAAAGTAAAGAGACACTTTCACTTGTGCAGAAAAATGGTTTTCCAAAGGACAAAATTCTTTTCGCTGGTCTTGTAAATGGAAAAAATATTTGGAAGAACAATTATGCTAATACTCTTCAGGTGCTTAATGAACTAAAGGAAGCTGGTGTAAAACAGATAGTCATCAGCACATCGTGTTCATTACTTCATGTGCCTTATACACTTGAGAACGAAACAGAGCTTTCTTCTGATTACACAAAGCATTTTGCTTTTGCTAAGGAGAAGCTTAAGGAGCTTAAGGAACTGGCCGAATTATTTGAAACAGAGGATTATGAATCAACTGAAGTATTCAAGCAGAATAAAGAGCTTTTTAGAAACAGAAAGGATAGCTTTAACAAAGAAGTTAAGGATAGAGTTAAGGCTATTAAGGATGAGGATTATGTCAGACTTCCTGAATTTAATGTAAGAGAAAAGCTTCAAAAGGAATTACTAAAGCTTCCTGAATTTCCAACTACAACAATCGGTTCATTCCCACAGACGCAAGATGTCAGAAGAAACAGGCTGATGTACAGAAAGGGCGAGATTAGCAGGGATGAGTACATCGATTTCAACAAGAAAAAGATTGCCGAGTGTATTGCCCTCCAGGAAGAAATAGGACTTGACGTACTGGTTCATGGTGAGTTTGAACGAAATGATATGGTTGAATATTTCGGAGAGCATTTAGATGGATACGTATTTACGAAGAAAGCATGGGTTCAATCCTATGGTACAAGATGCGTCAAGCCACCAATTATCTGGGGAGATGTATCCAGAAAAGAAGCTATCACAGTACATTGGTCAAAGTTTGCTAATAGTTGTACCCCAAAGCCTGTTAAAGGAATGCTTACAGGCCCTGTAACTATTTTGAACTGGTCATTCCCTAGAGAAGATATTTCTATCAAGGAAAGCACACTTCAAATCGCATTGGCAATTCGTGATGAGGTACTTGATTTGGAGGCGAATGGAATAGGTATTATCCAATCGATGAAGCAGCACTTAGGGAAAAGCTACCACTCAGAAAGTCAGATTGGTACAGCCAGTATTTGGATTGGGCGATTCCATCCTTTAGACTTGTTACAAGTGGGGTGAAGCCTGAAACACAGATTCATACTCACATGTGCTATAGCGAATTTACAGATATTATTCCAGCAATAGATGCAATGGATGCAGATGTTATTACCTTTGAGGCATCGAGATCTGATCTTCAGATTCTAGATTCATTAAAGAAATTCAATTTCAAGACAGAAGTTGGTCCAGGTGTGTACGATATACACAGCCCTCGAGTGCCTTCAGTAGAGGAAATCGTAACAGCACTTTCGAAGATGCGCCAAAAGGTATCTGATGACAAATTATGGGTTAACCCAGATTGTGGCTTAAAGACAAGAGGCGATAATGAAACAAAAGCCAGCCTTATAAACTTAGTTGAAGCTACAAGACAATTAAGAGGAGAAAAAATTTCGTAATAATGAAGATTTCAGAGTTGTATAAAAAGGATAGAAGAACACTATCCTTTGAAATATTTCCACCAAAGAGAGAGGAAAACCTAAAAAATATAGATGAAACACTTTCTGTTTTATGTGAACTAAAGCCAGATTTTATCAGTGTAACTTTTGGCGCTGGCGGTAGCGCAAATTCAAACAATACAATAGCTATAGCTAAGAAAATAAAGAACGATTATGGCATTGAACCTGTAGTACATCTAACCTGTCTTAGCTATGATAAGCATGAAATTGACGAATTTGCAAAGATACTTGAATACGAGGGGATAGAAAATATCCTAGCCTTAAGAGGAGATAAAAACGAAAGGCTTGTTGCTAAGGAGGATTTCAAACATTCAACAGACTTGATATCCTACCTTAAGCATAATCATGATTTCTGCTTCTTAGGTGCCTGCTATCCTGAACTTCATCCAGAATCCACTGGTATTGCCGGGGAGCTTAGTGGTATAAAATCCAAAGTGGATGCAGGCGCGGAAGTGTTGTTGTCTCAGCTATTTTTTGAAAATGAGGCTTTTTATAAATACAATGAAAGATGTAAGAATGCAGATATTAATATCCCAATGATTCCAGGAATTATGCCAGTTATTAATGCAGCTCAGATTAAGAGAATGGTAAGCCTGTGCAATGCTTCATTTCCAGAGCGATTCCAAAGGATAATAAGCAAATATGAAAATAACAAAGAAGCATTGTTTGATGCAGGAATGTCTTATGCCTTAAGTCAGGTGATTGATTTGTTGGTTAATGACATTAATGGAATTCATTTATATACCATGAATAATCCTCGTGTTGCCAGAAGGATTTGCGAGGGGATAAAAAATATAATCTAATAGAAAAATGCCCTCTTTCGAGGGCATATCAGAGTGTAGACAAAGTGTCGCGGCTTCCGCCGCGACATTTTGTCTACACTCTGAGGGGTGGAAATAATTCCACCCCTTTTGCTTATATGCTACCTTCTTTTCTCGCAAAATACTATCTTTTACACCATCTGCGTTTCTGGCATTTCGGACATTTTAAATATGCCTGATTCACAGTCCTCATAGTCAGAAGATATTCTACCGCTGACGGTTTTATTCTCTCGTGACAGTCCGGACAATAATATACACTTGTGTCTACCAATGTCTTCATCAGAAATCCTTCTGCTAAACTCCATATTACAATCATCACAAAAGCAATAACCGCCACCTGCACCGTACTCATACCTGACTTATAATGATATAAAAACAGAATGGCTCCTATGCAAATTGCCAGAATAAATAAAAATAAACCGATTGCCAACCCTCTTCTTTTTAATTTCATAGCCTATACCTCCCTCACCCTATAATTATCGAATACGTATACTTTTTCATTCCCTTTTAGCAAGCTTTGATCATGTGTTGCCATAATTAATATTTTATCTTTTGCTATATTTACAAGCAACTCATATATTCTATTTGCACATTCATGATCCAAGGAAGCTGTTGGCTCATCTGCTATAATTACGTCCGGATTTCCCGCAAGCGCTCTCGCAATTGCAACTCTTTGTTTTTGTCCACCAGACAACTGGTATACTCTCTTATTTTGATGTTCTTCCATCTCTACGGCCCTCAGTAAATCCTCCGCTTCATTCCTTTCAATCTCTGCTTTTAACATCACATTTTCTATGACAGATAAATATGGCAGCAAATAGTGCTGTTGAAAAATATAACCGATATTCTGATACCGAATTTTCTCTCGCTCTCTACGCTTTGAAATTGCTTTTCCTTTATAATACACAGTACCTTCCGATGGTTCTCTTAAAAAACCCATCACGTATAAAAGTGATGTTTTCCCACATCCCGATGGCCCAGATAAGATAACCGGTGTCCCCTTATCGCATTCCATGCTGACGTTTTCAACAATTACCTGTTTCTTCATGCCATCCTTAAATGATATTCCAACATTTTCAATCTGCAAATTCTTCATATTTTTACCTTCTTTCAATAATCGTCAGTAAATCTGTTTTCCTGAGCTTATATACAATTGGAACCACAGAAAAAATAAGAACTAACACTGGAATAACGACAGGATAAATCAAGTTTTCCAACGTAATAATCTGTATACATTGTCCCAATGGTTGGTAAACTTTAACATTCACAATCTGTAAGCTAATGGCCGCCACAATATAACCTACTAAATATGAAATTACAGATACAAGGACAGTCTCTTCTATAATTAATTTTACAATCTTTCTTATTCCATATCCGATTGCATAATAAATTGCAAACTCATCACTTCTAGAAACATAATTCGTGTAAACAAATGCTGATACTGCGATTGCTAGACTTACCGACACCAAAACAATAATTAGTTTCATAATAGTCTTCATAGTCTGAAACTCTTCATCCAACTCTTTTTGTTTCTTATCCACACTCACAACTTCTATATCATCATCCAAACTCTTCAATTGATTATTAACACTTGTAATTGTCTTTCCGTCTTTTGGGAGTAATAATGTCACACTATTGGATGCTCCATAAAGAGTTTCAAAATCCTCTTTATAACACAAACTACATAATAGATCCCCCGAATAAATTCCTGAAATTGTAAACTCTCCAATATGATCGCCTATATCTAATTTTTTATTTCTTGCAATATATTCATTTACCAGTATTTCACTCTGATTCTTTGCCGGGATTTCTCCGTCTGTGATCTCAATTTCCAATTCTTCAACCAGTTCTTCCAAATCATCCAATGCAAAAACATAAGAACTCGTTGTTCCAAAAACAGTAGAAATATCGGTAGTCATTACATCAACATCATAACCATGTACAACTTCTCTATTCTC
>NZ_CAMYWM010000128.1 GCF_947302755.1 uncultured Anaerovibrio sp. | reverse complement strand
AATCCCAGCCAGTACTTTTTGACAACTGTTTTGCGCAGCTGTTGTGATTTCATCTTTATTAACTACTTCATTATTTATAACCGGTGTTTTAGAATATACCTTATCACAAATCTTTGACATCAATTCCGATAACTGGGCCTTACGGTGAAGTCTCTGCTTTTCACCTAAATAATAAAAACTCACCTGCTTATTTTCAGGTCTGGTATATCCCTGCAAAAATTCCTTTAAAATGGCGTACAAATCCTCATACACTAAGTCGTATTCATTATATAGAACTGGATCACCAATAGCCTGTTCCCGCAGAACATTTACAGCATAAAGCTCAATGATTTTATCTTTTATATCTATGCTTTCTTTTGGTAATACAAAGATAAATCTCTTAGTATTCCTAGTAGATTTTTCGATTATACTGCGCACTTCTGCCAACTCTTCCTCAGAATCAGTGAGTAAAGCGTATATGACGCCATCAGCTTTAATTTCTTCGCTTTTTATTTCCCAGTTAACCTCTGGCGTGATTTCATTGGCATGAATAAATTCAACCACAAAGAACCGCGTCATTTCCTTCTCGTCATTATAACGGGCTGGATACATGTAGCGGTCATAATTCATCATATTTAATATTTCTTTGATATCTGCATGGGCATGTGCCTCTTTTGTATCAGCTATCTTGGCATAAATATTCACTCCAGAGGACTGCTTAATACACAAATACCCGTTACTCCGTTTCAAATAAATAACATATTCCTTGGCAATCAATTCCTCGATAGCCTGATTTATTTCATCCGGATTATAATCTAATTCTAAAATGTGCTGTATTTCTTCTTTAACTGGACGCAAATTATCATATTGCTCAAGCATATAAATTGTCGCCAAAATCTTGATAATTTTACCCTGTAACTCATTTTCTGAGACCTTATTCAAGATGTTTTTGGCTAATTCATAGTTTTTATAAATGGTTCCAGTATGGACTTCCTTTTCCATCAATGGTTGGAAATAATCAAAAATATAATCCGGCGTGATTAATGAAAAATTATCTTGGCCGTTATTTTTTAGATAATCCAACAGGGTAAAATGGCTATCTGCGGACAAAAAGGTAAACAATGTTCGTTCATTCTGGGCAACCTTTTCTGATAATCTCGGCAAAATAAACAAAGACGCCGGATGCAAAGGATAAGCCCCCAGCAATACTTCCATACAAGAATCAACAGGAACATCATTAAACATGTCATGTGATTCATACTGCTTTTCCAAGGTGGCAATTTTATCCTTGTTTTCATTGGAAAAATATGACCACATTACTTTGTCCTTTTGAATTACGGTATCAATAATTCCGTAAGTTTGTACATATTCATCACTAAAATTAATATGCTTAAACCGTTCAGATACACCACGCCAACCATCGGTTTTCTGCTTTGGCAGTTGGTCAATGTAATTAGCTATCTCCTTATGAGAAATAAGCAATAAATGAAGCTGTTCGTTGCCACTACGATTGCATTTTTCTGCAAAATCCTGCAACAGCTTGGTATCGCTTACAGTAGCAACTTTTATATTAGATTCCAGATATTTACTAAATTCATCATATACAACATAAATGCCAGTATAGCCCTTTGACTTAATACTTTTAATTACACTTTCATATAGTTCCACCACATCGAAGCCCAGAAACGGATTAAACGTACTGCCAGCTGTCAAAGAAGGATATAAGTCTTGAAATTCATTGTAAGCCGTTATATCAAAGGAACGAAGACGATCCACAAATTTTTTTGAGTTTTCTGATAATTTTTCTATGAAAGCTTTGTAGGTGTCAGGAAATTCTTCGTGCCACATATCAATACAACGAATTGCCGCCTGATAGTTAGTCTCCGGCATAACATCCAGCAAATCCTCATCCCGCAGTGTACGCTCCAAGGCAACTAAAAAGGCCTGAACTAAACTACTACTGCTGCCAGTCACAACTACTGGTAGCAGTTTTTTATCTGTCCCGTAATATTCGTCAACTAAATTTTTTAATTCTTGCCGTTCCATAAATTTAGGCAATAAGTGCATAAATATATTAATGTCTTTTTTCATAAGTAAAGACAGGGTGGTAAGAACCATGTGAGATTTTCCCTTACCATAGGGTCCAATAAGAACTCTTGCACGTTCAGTGGCGTTATCCCTGACAGATTTTAAAATATCTTCCATAAAATCTAATGCGGCATTAGTAGGAATATAATTTTTAATTTTATCAACGTTTTGCAGGTCATAACCCAAATTAACAGAGTTCTGAAACCCCGCCGCAATACTTATCATTTCTTTCATAATTCACCTGTTACGCTGCTTTAATATCCTGATAATACTGCTCTATACACTCTAAAGCAGTTTTGTCTGTTTGTATTCTTATAACATCTAATCCAGCTGTCCTAATAATCTTAACTGCGCCTAAGTTTTCAATGCGACGTAAAGTGTCCAACAGCAAGGTCATATCCATATTAAATGCCCGTCCTATGCTACCTTCACCATTCAGAAGCTTTAAAATTTCAATTTCTTTTTCATTTTGATGGGCCTGTAAAATAATTGCCAATGCTATCAAGGCGGGTAACATAGCCGATGATGGCATATTTTTCCGATATAATTTCCGTTCTTTACTGGCAATATCCATTAAACCCAGCTCCCCTAATGGGCAGGATATATTATTTTCAGGAGAAATATAACGACTGCTGGTCTTATATCTTGGTAGGTAAGTATTAACAATACAATTAAAATCGTCCTGGTAGGACCGTTCGGCCGCAGCAGCCGAAGCATCCTCCATCAACACATAATTTTTTAAGCTTTGCACAAAATCATCTCTGGTAAATTCCTTCATTTTAAACACATAGAAAAAGTAATACCAGGCAGTGGCATCATCCTTATTTTTAGCCAAATGCCACTGCAGCAATGCTAATGTTCCCTGTTCTTCCAAATAACGATCTTCACGGTAAATAATCTCGCCAATTTCAGTAAAGGACTGAACTCTCTTGCCACTCCTGGGTTCTTTAGTAAGACCGGTAGCCTGCATCCAATAACGCAAAGCCTTCACCATGTTAGAGCCAATCCCCAATACATCCATAGGTTTATCTTCTTTATTTACAAATACATCCGGACTTTTATCAACATTTTTCATGCCCTTGCTGAGCCAGCCCTTACGAATAAAAAACGTCTCATGTCCCCTAAATTTCATCTTTATAATCCTCACAAACTTACTTAGTTCTCAAATACTTGTCCATAGTACAGCCCCCTGCCAAGAACTTGGCATTCATACACTTTCTACAATGAACACACTTGACTTCATCAATGTAGTAGCTATCTCCCATAATGGATATTGCACCTGTTCTACACAAGGACTCACATTTCAGGCACCGACGACAAGCATTAAATTTGCGAATTTGATAACCTACCATCCGCTGTATAGCATCATGGTCCTTAACATTCATGGTTTTAACCTTTACGGCATATTCATAACTATCCTGCGTAAAAGGTTGAATGGACAATATAGGTACGTTAGTTGCACTATCCAACACAATGGTTTCTTGAAGCAGCTTTTGTCCTAATTCCGGTGCTATACGTCCAAATGGCACAAACATATTTATAAGTTCGTCACTATACGGACGGAACAGCTTATATATTTTGGAATTCTCCTCCGCCGTACAATTTGTAAATTGCAACTTCACGGACTTGGCTGCTGAAAGGCCGTTGCCGCCTTGTCGAGCCTTCCATTTTCCAGACTCAACGTATACCTCAGGATCAGGCTTACCAATTTTTCTGGCAAAACCTATAAGAAATTCTTTCCACATGGCATATTTATCAGGCATATAGATACTGGACAAAAACTGTGCCCGACTATTGTTATTAGGACAGCACCAGCACCCTACCCGGTCATAACCCAATCGATACGCATCATTAAAGTCTATATCCTCTGCAAATATATACAGCCATACCTCCAAATCTTTCCAGTTAAAAATCGGAGCTGCTACAGTTTGTTGCTGAATTTTCACCGATTCAGAATTTTTCTCCACTCGGTTATACTTACTACGGCTTACCGACTCATAACGACGAATTCCATAAAATGTCAGTATCTGCTGATTACGAAATAGATTACTAATTACACGGGTAATCGGTCCAGTCTTAAACATAGAACAGCACCATCGCATCAGGCGGGCCGGTGGGCCAATTTCGGCGCACATATCCATAAAATTCTGCTCTTTGTTCTCAGCCACCTGGAATATAGCTTGGGGATTATTTTGACGAAATCGCTTGGCATATTCCACCGTCATAGGAAATTCCAATGTTGTATTACCAAAAATATGCACCAAACATGGATTAGAAAGTGCCTTAGTCACTATGTCGGCGGTCACAGTGGAATCCTTGCCACCAGAAAAAGACAGAACAATATTCTCTTGAGGATATTTATTTGCCTCACTGCGAATAAAGTTGTGAGCTTCCTCAACTATAGCGGCCAGATGCTGTTTATTGGCTTTTACAAACTTTTTTATATGTTCTTTAAAGGGTTCTTCTCTATTTTCAAACTGATATTTTTGCAACTCCTGACGTAACTTTGTAGCATCCTGCCTTTTGTACAATGCCATAGTTACAGACTTAGACTTTCCATCAATATAGATACGACTATTGCTGGCCCAAACTGACTTATCTGCTAAACTGTTGGGCTCCATATTCCACATTATTTCCAGCAGTAATCGTTCCTGAGGAAAAACTGGACGCAAATCAGCAGACAAATATCTAATGCGGCTATGGCATAACGGACAGCTAGCCTTATCTATATTGCTTATCTTACGCATAATTGGTGTCTTGCAATGTTCACACCAATATACTTCCACTGGTACCTCTGCATCAGTCTGTCGTCCACAAACTGGGCACTTATCATCCAAGGTTTCTATTTTACAATCTTTGCACCACATCGAACTATACCCTTTAATAACGAATTCCGTTATATATTATATATAAAGAAAAGTGACAGCTAACCAGAACATCATGCTTAACATTCTTTTGTTAAAGACCGTCACTCTAAATAACATTTACTTTATTATTTTATAACCAATTCCGTTATTTTTCAATGTATAACAGTATACTTATCTCATTCTCCGTTAATATGTCGGTTGGGTTATCTATTTTCGGTATAATATCCATTGAGGTGGTAACCAACATGGATATTGGCTATAAAATTAGGAAACGGCGAAAAGAGCTAGACCTGACACAAGTCGAGCTTGGGCAAAAAGTACATAAATCATCGCAGGTGATTTCCAATTGGGAACGGGGATATACCACTGGTATTGTTTCAGAAGACCTGCATGAACTGTCCATGGCTTTATCCGTTCCGATAGATTACTTTATTCCTACCAATAATGCTACCACCACGCATCAAGATACACCACCAGACCAGCGCCTTGAAGCCATTATCCGCGTATATCCTACCCTGGATGAAAAATCCAAGGACATCATCGATGCCATCATAAAACTAAATACAAACCCACAAAAATAAGGCCTTTGCCCACCGTAGGATCAATCCCGCAGCACTGCAAAAGCCTCTTTTAATACAACACTTATCCCCTCGAAATCGAGGGGGTTAAACTTAATATCATACGTATTTCCTTGTTATGAATGCCGATTACGTGTATAATAAAAGTAGGGAATTCCTACTTTTAAAAAAGGGGGGTAAGGATTTATGTCTACCACTGCATTTGTAAACGATTCCAAGGTTATGTCAAAAGGACAAGTTACCATTCCAAAAAATGTTCGTACTGCATTGGGTATCAATACTGGTGACCGGGTAACTTTTATAGTTGATGGTTCTAATGTTCGGGTCGTTAATTCTGCTGTTTATGCCTTAATGAAGTTTCAGGAGCAAATGAAAGGTGCCGCCAAAGATGCTGGAATTTTATCAGAAGAAGATGTTGCAAACTGGATAACAGCATCTCGTCGTGAGGAAGAAAAATAATGAAAGTTATGATAGATACCAATATTTTTATATCCGCTGCCTTATTCCCTAATGGTAGAGCGGCAGCAGCTTTTCAAAAGGCCCTTATTTTCCCATGGGAACCTGTTGCATGTGATTATGTCATTGAAGAGCTTCATCGTAAATTTCAAGAAAAATTTCCAACCAAGATTGCCGACCTTGATATTTTCCTGTCTTCTGCTCTATCCGTAATCGAGGTGGTCACTACACCAAAAACCATTCACTCTAAGGAACCCCTTGTGCGCGATAAAAAAGATCAACCTATTTTGAGAGCTGCTATTTCAGCAAAAGTAGATTACTTGCTTACAGGGGACAAAGATTTTCTTGAAGCTGATCTTGATAATCCACATATAATAAGCGTTGCAAATTTTCTTTTGCTATAAGTATATTCAGAAATA
Source organism: uncultured Anaerovibrio sp. (assembly GCF_947302755.1). Classification (GTDB taxonomy): domain Bacteria; phylum Bacillota; class Negativicutes; order Selenomonadales; family Selenomonadaceae; genus Anaerovibrio. Next base: position 650 of record NZ_CAMYWM010000128.1, on the reverse strand, counting down.
ATGCACAAAAATAAGGCCTTTGCCCACCGTAGGATCAAACCCGCGGCACCGCAAAAGCCTTTTTATATTTTCTTTCACTTGTCAAACCGTTCTTGTAACCGTTTCACACTAGCAGAATTGGAAATAGATTTCAGCTGAGATACGGCTATATCATGCAATTTTTGAAGTCTTTCTCGCTGTGGCAATCCAACTTTTATAAATTCTGCATTAAGCATTTCAAGATTAGCTAAGATTATAAGCTGGGGGAGATTGGCCGAATCACGGATATTACCTTTTTCCTTAGGATGCTTATCTCGCCAATCTTTAGCAGTCATTCCGAAAAGAGCAACATTAATAAGGTCTGCCTCATTTGCATAGGTATAATTAACATATCTAGCAGGAAGATTTTCATTTATAAGATAATCCTTGATTGCGTCTGTATGAACCTTGTAGTTAGTTTTAGCAATTTCTCTGCGTGCTGACCAATCAAGGGAGAGATGGTCACTCTCGGCCTGTTTTAACCGCTGATAATCCTTAATTATATATAATTCAAATTCTGGAGATAACCAAGCTGCAAATTTAAATGCTATATCACTGTGGGCATATGTACCACCATAACGACCTGATTTGGATACTATACCTATAGCATTTGTTGAACTACTCCATTTTTG
>NZ_CAMYWM010000127.1 GCF_947302755.1 uncultured Anaerovibrio sp. | reverse complement strand
ATCGCTGTTGGAGGAGGAGCCCCGGAGAACAATCTCTGTTACTCCAGCCTCACCAATGGTCCTGAGGACCTCCTCATCAATGATTTGACCCTTTTCCACGATAACCTCAGCAGTAGCCGGGCTGAGAACATCAGAGGCCAAAATACGGCCTACCAAAAGGTCCTTGAGCTGTTCAACGGCTGCAGCTGCTGTTTCAGCCAGCTTGGCCCGCTCACGAATAAGGTTAATACCTACAACGTCACAGTCCTCCTCACGAACGATAACGTCCTGAGCCACGTCCACCAGACGGCGGGTAAGGTAACCGGAGTCAGCGGTTCTGAGTGCCGTATCCGCCAAGCCCTTTCTGGCACCATGGGAGGAAATGAAGTAATCGGATACGGACAGCCCCTCACGGAAGTTGGCTGTAATCGGAATTTCGATGGTCTTACCGGATGGATCCGCCATGAGACCGCGCATACCGGCCAGCTGACGCATCTGGGACTTATTACCGCGGGCACCGGAGTCAGCCATCATGGAGATTGGGTTAAATGGCTCGTTGTCAGCATAGTTGTCATACATGGCATCGGCAACCAGGTTGGTGGCATCATCCCATACCTTGCAGACCTTCTTATAACGCTCCTCATCACTGATAAGACCGCGCTCAAACTGGCGCTGGGTCTTCTTAACCTTTGCCTCGGCCTCCTCCAGGAGATGCTGCTTCTTCTCAGGCACCTTGATATCGGAGATAGCAACGGTCATACCGGCAATACAAGCGTAGTGATAGCCCAAATTCTTTACATTATCTATAACAATAGCCGTTTCGCTGGCACCAAGGGTCTTGAAGCAGATATCAACCAGCTTGCCCAGCTGCTTCTTGTTCATGAGCATACCAAGGGACCACTCGCCGGTCTCCTTATCCTGGTGGAACTGGCGCACGGCCTTCGGCAAGGTCTCATTGAAAATCATCCGGCCCAGGGAAGTACGAACCAGACCATAATCCTTGACCACATTGCCATCCTCATCCACATCCTTCATGCGGACCCTAATCTCAGCCTGAATATCCAGCTCCTGATGCTGATAAGCAAGGAGGGCCTCATTGATACCGGTGAAGATTTTCCCCTCACCCACAATAGGTCTGCCCTGACTGGAATTTCGTACAGCCGTCAGATAATAGGAGCCCAAAACCATATCCTGGGATGGAACGATGATAGGGCCGCCATCCTTAGGAGCAAGGATGTGATTGGCCGCCAGCATCAGCACACGGGCCTCGGCCTGTGCCTCAGCAGACAAGGGGAGATGGATAGCCATCTGGTCACCATCGAAGTCGGCGTTGTAGGCGGTACAGGCCAATGGATGGAGCTTCAGGGCACGGCCCTCAGTAAGAACTGGCTCGAAGGCCTGAATACCAAGGCGATGCAGTGTAGGGGCACGGTTCAGGAGAACCGGATGCTCCTTGATTACGCCCTCCAGTACATCCCAAACCTCGTCCTTGGCCCGCTCTACCATGCGCTTGGCGGACTTGATATTGTGGGCAACACCATCGGAAACCAGACGCTTCATAACGAATGGCTTAAAGAGCTCCAAGGCCATCTCCTTAGGGAGACCGCACTGATGAAGCTTCAGCTCAGGACCTACTACGATAACGGAACGACCAGAATAGTCTACCCGCTTACCAAGGAGGTTCTGACGGAAACGCCCCTGCTTACCCTTAAGCATATCAGACAGGGACTTTAATGGACGATTACCAGGCCCGGTAACAGGACGGCCCCGGCGGCCATTATCTATAAGGGCATCAACAGCTTCCTGAAGCATACGCTTTTCATTGCGGACGATAATATCCGGCGCATGAAGCTCCAGCAGACGTCTCAGGCGGTTGTTTCTGTTGATTACCCGACGATACAAATCGTTGAGGTCGGAGGTGGCAAAACGGCCGCCATCCAGCTGTACCATTGGCCGCAGCTCCGGCGGAATAACCGGAACAACGTCCATAATCATCCAGGATGGCTTATTGCCGGACTTACGGAAGGCCTCAACCACCTCCAGACGGCGAATGGCCTTAAGCCGGCGCTGCTGACTGGTAACTGTCTTCAGCTCATCGGTCAGCTCCTGATGCAATAAATCAAGGCGGCTTATGAGACCCTCCTCAGGCTTCTGCTGATCCTCAGGAAGATCCTCCTCCATTTCCACCAACAGCTCCTTGATAGCCTCAGCACCCATGCCTACCCTGAAGGCGGCAGAGGAATACTTGCTGCGGTATTCACTGTATTCCTTTTCACTCAGAAGCTGCTTCTTGCTAAGCTCTGTAGTACCTGGATCAATTACAATATAAGAAGCGAAGTAAAGAACCTTCTCCAGGGCCCGTGGAGCAATGTCCAGCACCAGCCCAAGACGGCTTGGGATCCCCTTAAAGTACCAAATATGGGATACGGGAGCAGCCAGCTCAATGTGCCCCATTCTCTCACGGCGAACCTTGGCCCGGGTTACCTCAACGCCACATCGCTCGCAAACAGTTCCCTTATGACGAATTCTCTTGTATTTGCCGCAATGGCATTCCCAATCACGGGTAGGTCCAAAAATACGCTCACAGAACAGACCGGAGGTCTCTGGCTTTAAAGTACGGTAATTAATGGTTTCTGGCTTGGTTACCTCACCGTAAGACCATTCTCTGATCTTATCAGGGGACGCCAGACCTATACGCATTGAATCAAAATTATTTACATCCAACAAGGGCGTGTCACTCCCTTCCATTATTCATTGTCATCATCATCGGCATTAACATCAACGATCAGGTCATTGTCGTCGGAATAATTATCCTCCATATCATCATTGGAAGCGTAATCATCCACATCCACCGGCCCATTACCGGAATCGTCCACACCATTTACATCAACATCCAGCTCATTGGCCGCATCCTTGATGTCATCGTCATCATCCTGAACCATGATTTCATTTGCATTCTCGTCCTGAACCTTAATGTCAAGACCGATACTCTGGAGCTCCTTGATAAGAACCTTGAAGGACTCCGGTACCCCCGGCTCAGGGATATTCTCACCCTTAACAATGGACTCATAGGTCTTAACACGTCCCACAACATCATCGGACTTAACAGTCAGAATCTCCTGCAGAGTGTATGCGGCACCATAAGCCTCCAGGGCCCAAACCTCCATCTCACCGAAGCGCTGGCCACCGAACTGTGCTTTACCACCCAATGGCTGCTGGGTTACTAAGGAGTATGGACCAACGGAGCGGGCGTGAATCTTATCATCTACCAGATGATGCAGCTTCAGCATATATACGCAGCCTACGGTTACCTTATTCTTGAATGGCTCACCGGTACGGCCATCGTAAAGAACCGTCTTGGCATCCTCATCCATACCGGAAGCGCGAATGGTATCAAATACATCCTTCTCCCGGGCACCATCGAATACCGGCGTTGCAATATGAACACCTGCAACATCGGACTTAGGCATACCGTATTTATCAAAATCATAACCAATTTCACGGAGACGCTTCTCTACAGTTGGGTCACCGTTTTTAATCTGAGTACCAATATTTCTTACTGCCATACCCAGATGAGTCTCCAGTATCTGACCAATGTTCATACGGGATGGTACGCCCAATGGATTCAGAACTACGTCTACCGGAGTACCATCCGGCAGGAATGGCATATCCTCTTCACGCATAATACGGGAAACAACACCCTTGTTACCGTGACGGCCGGACATCTTATCACCTACAGAAATCTTACGCTTCTGGGCAATGTATACCCGGACCATATTGTTAACGCCAGGATTCAGCTCATCGTTATTATCACGGCTATACACCTTCACATCAACAATCTTGCCGGCTTCACCATGAGGAACCCGCAATGAGGTATCGCGAACCTCGCGGGCCTTCTCACCAAAGATTGCCCTAAGGAGGCGCTCCTCGGCAGACAGCTCCGTTTCACCCTTTGGTGTTACCTTACCAACCAGGATATCACCGGTTCTTACCTCGGCACCAATGCGGATAATTCCATTTTCGTCCAAATCCTTCAGATTTTCCTCGGAGACATTTGGAATATCACGGGTAATCTCCTCTGGGCCCAGCTTGGTATCACGGGCTTCACAGTCATATTCCTCAATATGAATGGAGGTATAAATATCTCTCTTTACCAGGTTTTCACTGAGGAGAATAGCATCCTCGTAGTTGTAGCCTTCCCAAGGCATATAGGCAACAATAATGTTGTAGCCCAGTGCCAGCTCACCGTGGTCAGTAGCCGGACCATCAGCAATAGGCTGCTTGGCCTCCACCACATCCCCCTTATATACGATAGGGAGCTGGTTTATGCAGGTGCCCTGGTTGGAGCGCATAAACTTCTGGAGCTTGTACTCATCAATATCGCCCTCCTCCGTGCGGACAACAATCTTATCTGCACTTACGGAGTCCACTACACCGGCATGCTTGGCCAAAATCATAACACCGGAGTCGCAGGCAGCCTTGTACTCCATACCAGTACCCACCAGTGGAGCCTGGGTACGGAGAAGCGGTACAGCCTGACGCTGCATGTTGGCACCCATCAGTGCCCGGTTGGCATCATCGTTTTCCAGGAACGGGATCATGGCTGTTGCGATGGAAACAACCTGCTTTGGTGACACGTCCATGTAGTCAACCTTCTCACGGCGAACCTCAGTGGTCTCCTCGTGAACACGGGCTACTACACGCTCATTTACAAACCAGTCATTTTCATCCAATGGCTCATTGGCCTGAGCAATAACCAAAGTATCCTCGGCGTCAGCAGTGATGTACTTAACATCATTGGTAACCCGCTGATTTTCTTTATCTATGCGGCGATATGGAGTCTCCATAAAGCCGTACTTATTAATACGGGCGTAGTTGGACAGAGAACCGATGAGACCGATATTAGGACCTTCAGGGGTCTCAATAGGACACATACGGCCGTAATGGGAATTATGTACGTCGCGAACCTCGAAGCCGGCACGCTCTCTGGACAAGCCACCGGGACCAAGGGCAGACAGACGGCGCTTATGAGTCAGCTCCGCCAACGGATTGTGCTGATCCATGAACTGGGACAGCTGGGAGGAGCCGAAGAATTCCTTGATAGCGGCCACTACAGGGCGAATGTTAATGAGGTTCTGTACTGCGGAAATATCCTCCTGGGTTGACATACGCTCACGAACCACCCGCTCCATACGGGTAAGGCCAATACGGAACTGGTTCTGCAGCAATTCACCTACAGAACGGACACGGCGGTTACCCAGATGGTCAATATCATCGGTACGCCCTACCCCATGCATCAAATTCAACAGATAGCTGATGGAGGCAATAATATCATTGACAGCGATGGTACGCTTCTTGTCGATAAGGGTTGGGGAGCAAATCATATCCAGCAGCTCACCCTCATCATTAAGCTTTACCTGAATGATAATTGCCTTGCCCTCGCCGAAAATACCCTTTTCCTGATCGTCGGAAATTTCATCGATCATATCCTGAGTAATCAGTTCATCAGCGGGAACAACCACCTCGCCAGTCTCCTGGTTTACCAATGGCTCAGCCAAAACCTGGCCTACCAGGCGATGCTTCCAGCCAAGCTTTTTGGTAATCTTATGGCGTCCCACAGTAGCCAAATCATAACGCTTCTTGTCAAAGAACAGGCTGCGGAGCATAGAACGGGCATTATCAACATTAAATGGCTCACCCTGACGAAGGCGCTTGTAAATCTCATCCAATGCAACCTCCTCAATGCCTCTTGCCTCAATGCCTTCAGTGCCATCCCGCTCGAGAGTAGCTACAATAGCAGGATCATTGTTGAACAGGGCCAAAATTTCATCCTTGGTTCCAAAGGACAAATCGGAGGTCAGCACCTCGATATGATCCTCATTGCGGCCAGTCTCAGCGGCACTGGCCGTGCCATCGGCAAGCTGCTGGTTTCTTGCGATTTCTGCCTTGTTGATATAATCAAGGGCACGCAGGAAAACAGTTACAGGCAGCTTACGGGTTCTGTCAATACGAACAGAGATAACATCGTTGGTATCAGTTTCAAGCTCAATCCAGGCACCGCGATTAGGAATAACTGTAGCATTGAACAGGGATTTACCGGAGGAATCTACAGTAACACCGTAATAAGCACCTGGAGAACGTACCAGCTGACTAACGATAACCCGCTCTGCACCATTGATAACAAATGTACCGGAATCAGTCATCAAAGGAAAATCACCCATGAAGATTTCACTTTCATGGAACTCACCATTTTCCTTATTAATCCGACGAACATTCACACGAAGGGGGGCAGAATAGGTTGCATCCCGCTCCTTGCTCTCCTCCAGACTGTATTTTGGTTCGCCCAGAGAATAATCAAACAATCTCAATTCAATTTTGTTCTGAAAATCTGTGATTGGGGAAATATCCTCAAAGATTTCCATAAGGCCAGCGCCCTTGGTACCCTTTTCTACATTGCCAATAAACCACTCATATGACTTTCTCTGAATGTCAAGAAGGTGTGGCATTTCCATAACTTCTTTGATCTTGGCATAGCTATACCTGGTTCGTTTGCCTACCGGCACAGGATGAAACATTAAGTTCTTCACTCCTTAGCTAAAAATAAACTTCGTGCGAAATTTTATTTCGCACTACGCCCTTACAACGAAATCTAAAGCTCATCTGCATCCTTCGGATTTGATTCACTAAGATTTCGTAGTAAACTTCGTGCGAAACGGTTTTTCGCACTACGCCCTTACAACGAAATCTAAAGCTCATCTGTATCCTTCGGATTTGATTCACTAAGATTTCGTAGTAAAAAAATGACAAAAAATCCGCACACGAAAAATAAACAGATTCACAACACCTCTTCATGGGCTAAAACCACACGACGCATTGCCAAATGTTTAAAAACACCTGATGAATCCATTTAATACCCCTTGCACGAACTTATTTTACTTTTTCATGTGACCAAAGTCACTTCTACAGCTATTTTCCTGTAGCAATTAATTTTACCAATATATATTATCTATGTCAAGAAATTATTGAAAACAGACCACTTTGCTGGAAAGCAAACTTCGTGCGAAACGGTTTTTCGCACTACGCCCTTACAACGAAATCTAAAGCT
>NZ_CAMYWM010000126.1 GCF_947302755.1 uncultured Anaerovibrio sp. | reverse complement strand
TTGCCGTTCAGAAAGCCCTTGATGAAACCCAAACCTTATTTGATAGCTTAATGCAAGAATATTTTGGTTAAGTCGACAAATCCCGGTAGCTGTCAGCCAATCAGCCTTCGTTTTCAACTTGGCTTCTTGGGACAGCCTCGAGGGGGAGGTTTATAATGCTCTTGCTTCGCTTTCAGCTTGCAACAGCATAACAACCTCTCCCAAAAGTTGCCGTTCAGAAAGCCCTTGATGAAACCCAAACCTTATTTGATAGCTTAATGCAAGAATATTTTGGTTAAGTCGACAAATCCCGGTAGCTGTCAGCCAATCAGCCTTCGTTTTCAACTTGGCTTCTTGGGACAGCCTCGAGGGGGAGGTTTATAATGCTCTTGCTTCGCTTTCAGCTTGCAACAGCATAACAACCTCTCCCAAAAGTTGCCGTTCAGAAAGCCCTTGATGAAACCCAAACCTTATTTGATAGCTTAATGCAGGAGTATTATGGCTGATTTAGCAAAATCAACGATTTTCCTGACCTCAAGAAAATCGTTGATTTTAATGCATTTGACGAAACTAAGACTTACTTAACAGCTTGATATATGAGTTTTTTTGATAGGAGCATCCCTATGACACAAAAGCAACAAGTGATTGAAACCATGAAGGAAAATGGTGGATATGCTACATTTCAACAATTAAATCACCTTATGGATTTTAGTTCTTGGAAAACAAAGACTCCACAAGCCAGTGTCAGGCAAATAGTTCAGGTAAATGATGAATTTTTTAGAATTAAACCTGGGCTGTGGGCACTGACAGAATATAAAGATGAAGTCTTAAGAAGATTTCAAATTCAAGAGAATAATAGGGACAGTGAAGAAGCATTCAACCATTCATACTATCAAGGAATAATTGTTGAACTTGGTAATATGCATAACTTCAAGACTTATGTTCCTAGCCAAGACAAGAATCGTCTATTTCTGGAAAAGCGGTTGGCAGATATTACTACAGAAAATGAACTGCCTCCATTTACCTATGATTGTTTGGCAAGCAGGGCAAAGACTGTAGATGTTATTTGGTTTAATGAAAGAAAAATGCCAAGTCGATTCTATGAGGTTGAACATTCCACGAATATATCAAATTCACTGGATAAATTTTACGAATTGCAGGATTTTCGCGCTGATTTTTATATAATTGCCGATGAAAGCAGACGCAGACAATTCAATTCACTTATGGAAAGATCAATGTACAGTGAAATTGTGAAGTATGTGAAATTCTTTAATTATGAGAATTTAGTATTGCAATATGAACGGGAGTGTTCCCTTGCAAATATGGAAAGATTATGATTTTGCTGACATAAGCAAAATCATTGATGTTAGTGCATTGTTATAAAAATTAAAATGGGGGTGCCCGGTATGGCATCGAATTTTGAGCATTTGTTGGAGAAAAATGGATATGAGCATTTTGCCCAAGCAGCGGTGGAGGCTGAGCGGTGTCTGGCAGTGTCGCCTGCCAGTGCGGCTATTCATGCCCGTAAGGCGTTGGAATTAGGGGTAAAATTTATTTATTCCATAGAGCCGGAGCTAAATAATCCCTATAGGGAGACCTTGTCCGCCCTTATTCATAACCATGATTTTAAAGATATTATTGGCCTCGACCTATTCCGTTTGATAAAGTTTATTGTTCATTTGGGTAATACTGCGGTACATTCCAACAGCCCCATCAGACGTGATGATGCTGTATTGGCATTGCGCAACCTCCATAATTTCTGCGATTGGATAGACTTTTCTTATTCGGAGGAATATGAGCAGAAGGAATTCGATGTCAGCATTTTGCCTTCCTCAGAGTCTGAGCGTCAGACCAAGGAACAGCTTCAGGAGCTGGCGGATAAATTAAATAGCAAGACCCAGAGTATCGAGGAGCTGACCAAAGCCAACAAGGAGTTAATGGCCCAGCTCCAGCAGATGAAGGAAAGCAATCAACAGCAGCGCACCTTCCAGATAGATAAAATCAGCGAAGCGGAAACCAGGAAAAAGTATATTGATGTGGCATTGATGGATGCTGGCTGGCGTATAGCAGAGTCTGGGGTGATGTTCCCTAATTGTTATCCAGAGGTTCCAGTAGATGGTATGCCAAATACGACGGGACAGGGCTTTGTGGATTATGTGCTGTACGGACAGGATCAGCTGCCACTGGCGGTGGTAGAGGCCAAAAAGGCGTCGGTGGATTCATTGGTGGGGAGTCAGCAAGCAAAGCTATACGCAGATTGTTTGGAAAAGCAGTATGGCCGTCGACCGTTAATATTTACTACCAACGGCTTTGAGATTTTCTATACCAATGACTATATGCAGGAGGCACGGCGGCCGGTATCGGGCTTCTTTACTCAGGATGAGCTGCAGCTGGAGCTGGACAGACGGCAGAGCCGGATACCGCTGAACAATATTGAAATAGATGAAAAAATTACCGACAGGCCCTACCAAAAAGCAGCCATTATTGCTATTTGTGAGGATATCACCAATCATCATCGCAAATTTTTGGTGGTTCAGGCCACCGGTACGGGGAAAACCAGAGTGGCCATCAGCTTGGTGGATGTGTTATTAAAGCATAATTATGTGAAGAATATTCTGTTTTTGGCGGATAGAACGGCTTTGGTCCGGCAGGCTCAGGGCAAATTTGTGGAATTGCTGCCCAATCTCACCTGCTGTAATCTCCTGGAAAATAAGGATGATCCTGAGCAATGCCGCATGATATTTTCCACCTATCCCACCATAATGAATGCTATTGATGTGACCAAGAGCAGGGATGGCAGCCGCCTGTTTACGCCCGGGCACTTTGACCTCATTATTTTGGACGAGGCCCATCGCTCCGTATATAACAAGTATCAGGATATTTTTAATTATTTTGATGCCATGCTGGTGGGGCTGACGGCAACGCCAAAGAGCGAGATTGACAAGGACACCTATGGGGTGTTTGATTTGGAGAAGGGGAATCCCACCTATGCCTATGAGCTGGATACGGCCGTGGCAGAGAAATATTTGGTAACCTACAGCACTATGGAGTACAAGGACAAGATAATGGAGAATGGTGTTCATTATGATGAGCTTTCCGAGGAGGATAAGCGTCATTTTGAGGAAACCTTTGCTGATGATCCTGCCATCAGTGTTACTAAGGAAGTGCCCAATACTGCGGTAAATAAGTGGCTGTTTAATCAGGATACCATAGACAACATGCTTAAAGAGCTTATGGACAAGGGCTTGAAGGTGTCCGGTGGGGATATTTTAGGCAAGACGATTATCTTTGCCCGAAGCAGCCGTCATGCCAAGGCGATAGTTGAGCGGTTTAATACATTGTTTCCGGAATACGGCGGGGCTTTTATCAAGGAAATTGATTATAGCATTAAGTACGCAGACAGCCTGCTGGCTGAGTTCAGTACCAAGGAAAAATACCCGCAAATTGCAGTGTCAGTGGATATGCTGGACACGGGTATTGACGTGCCGGAAATCCTTAATTTGGTGTTTTACAAGAAGGTTAAGAGCTATGCCAAATTCTGGCAGATGATTGGCCGTGGAACCCGTCTTTGCAAGGATTTGTTTGGACCGGGGCAGGATAAGGAGAAGTTTCTGATTTTTGATTTCTGCGGTAATTTTGATTTCTTTAGGGAAAATACCAACGGTCAGGAAAATAGTAAACAGCTTACTTTGGTGGAACGGATTTTCAATACTAAAACGGAAATATTGCGTTCCTTGCAGGAAGCAGAATATACTGTTGATGAGGAATATGCAGCTTTCAGAAGATCATTAGCAGAGGATATGTGTCATGATGTGACCAGTTTGAACGATGACAGCTTCCGGGTAAAGATGCGCCGGGAACAGGTGGCCACCTATCGGGATATAAATAATTGGCAGGATTTGGATGAGATAAAGGTTGCAGAAATAAAAAACAAGATTGCTCCGATTATTATGCCAAAGGATAAGGATGAGCTGGCCCGGCGGTTTGATTATGTGATGTACAGCATTATGCTGGGCAATCTTAATAAGACCAGTATAGATAAGCCAAAAAGTATTGTGGTGGAGAGCTGTACAATGCTGACAAAGAAGTATACCATTCCCCAGGTAGCCGCCAGGCGTGAGCTGATTGAGGGGGTGCTGAGGGATGAATATTGGAATGAAGCCAGACTGCCGGACTATGAGCAGGCCCGAGAAGCTCTGAGAGAGCTGATGCAGTTCATTGATAAGGATAAGCAGAAGATATATTATTCCCACTTTGAAGATAACTTCACCGCTATTAACCCAGGGGAGCCATTGAGTGGCGGCACCCAGTTAAAGCCATATAGGGAACGGGTCCGGAGCTATCTGAAAGGGCATGAGGATACCTTGGCGGTGTATAAGCTGCGCAATAATAAGCCATTGACCTCTGTGGACATGAAAATGCTGGAGGACATTTTGTGGCAGGAGCTGGGAACAAAGGACGAATATACCAAGGATTATGGCGAAAAGCCTATTGGCCTGTTGGTTCGTGAAATCGTCGGTATGGAACAGTCGGCGGTAAATGAGGCCTTTAGTGATTTTATTTCTAAAGGTAATCTTAATAGTAAGCAGATTGACTTTGTGAACATGATTATTACTTATATTGTGAAGAATGGTAATATTGTGGATGTGAAAAAGACCTTCAGTCAGCAGCCCTTCAAGAATTTTGGCGGGGGAGTGAGCGTGCTGTTTAGGGATAAAATGCCTACAGTAAAGCTGATTATGGAGCAGGTGGCCCAGATAAAGAGAAACTCTGAAGAAATTGCTGATGTTTTGTGATAAACTGATGGTGAAGGAGTTGGTAATGATAATAATTAATTTTGAAAGAGAGGTGCGAGATTATGATGTATCCTTTTATGACACTGGAAGATAATACAGAGATCGTTCATTCTGAAATGTTGCCTGATAATAGAGTAAAGGTTTATGTGGAAAAACCAGATGCAAATGACTGTTTTCATGATATGACCTGTTATTTGCCAAGTTATGAGATAGAGAGTGTAAATGGATTTTCAGATGAAGAAGTTGCCGAGTATATGGAAATAATCCGCACAAATGCCGATATGATAACTAAAGAAGTCCTCTGAAAAACGCAATACTAATTGTAACAAAGGTATTATTATAGGTGGATAGATAATATGTACAATTATACTTTAACTACAGATTTTGACCGTAAGAATCTCATACAAAAAGCACTGGATAATATTTCCCATGCCTATGCACCCTATTCCCATTTTCATGTATCAGCGGCGGTGCTGATGTCTGATGGGAAGGTGTACACCGGGGTGAATGTGGAAAATGCTTCCTATCCGGCGGGGATATGTGCGGAGAGAAATGCTATTTTCCATGCCATAGCCCAGGATAAGGCCGCCAAGCTGGTGGCAGTGGCCATAGTGGGGGGGGCCGATGGAAAAATACAGGATTATTGTGCTCCCTGCGGTGTGTGCCGCCAGGTAATGCGGGAATTCGGCAATCCCCAGGAAATCACGGTCATTATGGCCAAATCCACGACGGATTATCAGGAAATGACCTTGGGGGAGCTGCTCCCCATGAGCTTTGGTCCTGAATTTTTGACTTAAAAACGCACAAGAAAAAGGCTCCGAATCCGGAGCCTTTTTTGCGCTTATCATTTTATGCTATTTTTTGTCAAACAACAATTCCTTCAGGGTTCCGAAGACCTTACTGATATCAATTGGCTTGGCCAGGTGGCCGTTCATGCCCATATCCAGTGCCTGCTGCTGGTCTTCCTTGAAGGCGTTGGCAGTCATGGCAACGATTGGAATATTGGCCTTGTCCGCATCCGTCATTTCCCTGATTTTCTGCGTGGCTTCATAGCCATTTAGCTTTGGCATCTGAACATCCATAAGGATAATGTCATAATAATTGGCGTCGTGGTCTGCCAGCATATCAACGCATTCCTGACCGTCCTTGGCCCGCTCCACGGCAAAGCCGCTGTCCTCCAGCAGGGTCATGGCAATTTCTGCATTCAGATCATTATCCTCGGCCATCAAAATCCGTTTTCCGCTGAAATCCAGTACCTCCGGAAGAACACTGCTTTCGTCAGCACCCTCAGGGGCTTCACCGATGCGGTGGGGCAGTCTGAAGGTCATTTCCGTTCCTTCACCCAGCTCGCTGTTGACTGAAATGGTGCCGCCCATGATGTCTATCATGCTTTTTACAATGGCCATGCCCAGCCCGGTACCCTGAATACCGCTTTGGGAGCTGGTGCGGGCCTGAGAGAACTGCTCAAAGATTTTGCTTACAAATTCCTTGGACATGCCTATGCCGTTATCCCGCACGGTGAATTCAATAATACATTCCCCATCCTTATTTCCCGGCAGCTCCCTGACACCGGCAAAGATACTGCCGCCCTCCGGGGTATATTTTACGGAATTGCTGAAGAGATTCATGATTATCTCGGCCACGTGGGTTCGGTCTATATACAGATACCGGTGCTTGATGTCACAGGAGCTGGAGAAATGCTGGTTTTTGTTTTTCATTTCCCCTTCAAATATTGTCATGCAGGACTCAAACAACTCCACCGCATCCGTCAGCCCTTCATCAATGACCAGCTTCTTGCTTTCAATGCGGGACATTTCCAGCACATTATTCAGGATATCCAGCAGCTGGTGACTGGCCATCTTGATTTTCTTGCGGTATTGCTTATTTTTTATGGTGTCCTCTGAGGACCGCTCCTCCAGCTCCGTAAAGCCGATGATGGCATTGAGTGGGGTACGGATATCATGGCTCATATTGTACAAAAAGGCTGTCTTGGCCTCATTGGCCTTTTTGGCAGCATCCCATGCCTCCTGGAGCTCCTCGTGCTGGTCATGGAGCTGTTGATGTAAAATCTTGGTTTTGGCCAGCTGGAAATCCTTTTCCTCTGACAACTCCTCGAGAAGTGACTCACGGGTCTGGAGGGCATCGTTCATGGCAGTCAGCTCTTCATTAAGCAGGGAAATCTCTTCCACCTGGTCGGCCAGCTTTTGATTTTGCTCCTCGGTGGTGCGGAGAAATGCGGTCTTTTTCTTGTTTTCTCGGCTAATAAAGAATATAACCACTAGGAAGAACAAGCTCAATATGCCTATAGGGAGCCAGAT
>NZ_CAMYWM010000125.1 GCF_947302755.1 uncultured Anaerovibrio sp. | reverse complement strand
AATTGGAAGATTTTTCTTCTAAAGAAGAAAAATTTGAACAATGGCGTTATAATAATTAATTAGTGCATTAAAGACCTATCGCAAAGCGATAGGCCTTTTTTGTTAGTCTAGGGTATTATTAATGGTTTATAGATATCTTATCTGTTGTTCTTGAAGAATTCCAGTGCTACAGGTGGGAACAGAGCATAGGAGAGTACATCCTCGTCAGAAGCATTTGGATAACCCTTTTCAGCCAGCTCCTTCTTGAAGTCTGCTACCTTTGGCTCCTTAGCATCAGCTACAGCACAGTCAGTAATCATATCCTCAGGCTTAATCTTCATAGCCTCGAGAACTTCCTTCTTAACAGGCTTTGGAGTCTTACCGAACTTACCACGGGCCAGGTCCTTAACCTCGTTAGGAACCATGGTGTAGCGTGGCTGACCATTAGCCATCATAATAACGTTCATGGTAGCCATGGTACCAACAATCTGGGAAGATGGAGTTACGAGTGGAGGGAAGCCAAGGTCTTCACGTACTCTAGGCATCTCATCCAGCAGCTCCTGATACTTGTCAGCAGCACCCATCTCCTTCAGCTGGTTAACCATGTTGGAAAGCATACCACCTGGGATCTGGAAATCCAATACCTTTGGATTTACATCGAAGTAACCAGGGAGGTTGAACTCCTTCATGATTTCCTTCTTAACACCCAAGAAATGCTTAGCAATAGGCTCCATTACCTGACGATCAAGCTTGGTATCTCTCTCCAGACCCTCCAGAGTATCGATCATGGTCTCAGGAAAAGGCTGTGAAGTATCGTTTGCCTGTGGAGACAGTGCGCAGTCGATAATATCGACGCCAGCCTCAATAGCCTTCAGATAAGTCATGGAACCGAAGCCGGAGGTGTAGTGAGTGTGCAGCTCGATAGGAAGACCAACCTGCTCCTTCAGCTTCTTAACCAAATCCTCAGCTACATAAGGCTTCAGCAAACCGGACATATCCTTGATGCAGATGGAATGAACGCCCATCTTCTTCAGCTCCAGAGCCAAGTCAACGAAGGTCTGGTTGGTATGGAACGGACTAATAGTATATACGAGACAGCCCTGTACATGTGGCTTCTCCTTTGCCTTCAGAGCAGCATCAATTGCAGTGCGGAGATTTGTTACATCGTTCAATGCATCAAAAATACGGAATACGCCAACACCGTGCTCGGAAGCCTTGTTAACGAAGGCGCGTACAACATCATCAGAGTAGTGGTTATAACCAAGGAGGTTCTGACCACGAAGCAGCATCTGAATAGGGGTCTTCTTGAGATGAGCCTTAAGAGTATCAAGGCGCTCCCATGGATCCTCGTTCAGGAAACGCAGGCAGCTATCGAAGGTAGCACCGCCCCAAGCCTCAAGAGCATTGTAGCCGATGTTGTCGAGAGCCTCCAGCTGAGGAAGCATCTGACCGATACGCATACGAGTTGCCAACAGTGACTGATGAGCGTCACGGAGAACGGTTTCAGTAATTTTTACTGGTTTTGACATATTATAACATCTCCTTAAAAATATAATATAAATTTCCTGAGGTATATTGCTTATCCCCTTAAGCAATCCTTAAGTCAAGTATAAATTGTATGATAAATTTTGTCAAACAAATTAATACCAAATAATGGACTTTAATACTAAATTTAGTGTTGCCTGTTTTTCGGCAGCTCATCGACGATTTCAATATTATCCAAAACGGACTTCATATTTTCCCGGAAGCTGACCAGATATGCCTTGCGCAGCTGGGCCTGTCGCTCCTTTTCCTCAGGGGTCAGGCCAACAGAGCGCTGCTTCCTGGACAATTCATTTATTTCGGCGATTAATTCCTTGGTTATCATAAAATCCTCCTAAATATTTTTTCGATGTTAATGGGTGCTATCCGATGCTAACGAGGAAAATGATCAGCTAAATTCGTCTGGAGCTTAAATCTCCATATGAAAACAATTGCCATATTATTTGACAAAAAATTATTTGACAAAAAAGCGGTGGAAGTCCCAGGCTCCATCTGAATTAGTTTCTTTTTACGAATTATTTACTCCGATATTATAACTCCATTATCCAAATTTTTCTTCCAAAAAATAAAAAATTCACAATTAGCCATTTCCCTTCAGGCTTGGCCCATTATCCTGCCTGAGGAATATTTTCCAAAGTAAAATAAAATTACGTTACATATTTATACGCTTTGTGGTATAATCAACAGAACACTGTAAATATATTCCATTACAGCGAAAACATCGGATAAAGGGAGAGAATTCAACCATGAAATTAGTAGTAACTATTTTTGGAAAAGACCAAGTGGGGATTATCGCCAACGTCAGCAACATTTTGGCGGGCAAGAAGGTAAATATCACCAGCGTAAACCAGAATATTGTTGATGGCTTTTTCAACATGATTATGATGGCTGAACTTACCGATAACAGTGTAAAGCTGGCTGACATCCAAAAGTGCCTTAAGGAAAAGGGTCAGGAGATGAATTTGGAAATAAAGGTACAGAACCAGGAGATTTTTAATATTATGCATAATATTTAATTTTTATGCATAGTATACATGTTTAGACTCTATGGAGGTTTGCTAAGTGATTACTGTTGATAATATTTTAGAAACAAACCGCATGATTACGGAGAATAAATTGGATGTACGAACCATTACCATGGGTATTTCTCTCCGGGATTGTGCCCATCCCAATATTAATCAGTTTTGTAAAAATATATCTGATAAAATTACCAAAAGTGCCGAGTTTCTGGTAAAGACCGGTGAGGATATCGAGGCACAATACGGTATTCCTATTATTCATAAACGTATTTCCGTTACGCCGATTGCCATAGCTGCCGAGGCCTGTGAAACAGATTCCTATGTGCCGGTGGCCGAAATGCTGGACAAGGCCGCCAAGGAGGTGGGGGTAAACTTCATCGGTGGTTTTTCTGCCCTGGTGGATAAGGGCTTTACCAAGGGAGATAAAATACTGATTGATTCCATTCCCCAGGCCCTGGCGACCACGGAGGTGGTATGCTCCTCGGTAAATCTCGGCTCCACCAAGGCCGGTATAAATATGGATTGTGTGCGTCAGATGGGGGAGGTTATCAAGCGTACTGCTGAGCTGACCCGGGATCAGGATGCCTTGGGCTGTGCCAAGCTGGTGGTATTTTGTAATGCCCCGGGGGATAACCCGTTTATGGCCGGTGCCTTCCATGGCGTTAATGAGGCGGAGAAGGTGGTCAGCGTAGGCGTCAGCGGACCGGGAGTGGTAAAGCATGCCCTGGAGGATCTTAAGGGGGCCGATTTTACTGAGGTGGCTGAGACCATAAAGAAAACGGCCTTTAAGATTACCAGGGTGGGTCAGCTGGTGGCCCGTGAGGCCTCCCGTCGTCTTGGGGTGCCCTTTGGAATCATCGATTTGTCTCTGGCTCCAACTCCGGCTGTGGGGGATTCCGTAGCCAATGTTTTGGAGGAAATGGGGCTGGAAAGCTGTGGCGCACCAGGGACTACTGCGGCTTTGGCACTTCTTAACGATGCGGTGAAAAAGGGCGGACTTATGGCCTCCTCCCATGTAGGCGGCCTTTCCGGTGCCTTCATACCGGTCAGTGAGGACCAGGGAATGATTGATGCCATCGAGTGTGGCTCCCTATCCATAGAAAAGCTGGAGGCCATGACCTGCGTCTGCTCTGTAGGTCTTGATATGATTGCAGTGGAGGGGGATACCTCTGCGGCAACTATTTCCGGCATTATTGCCGATGAGGCAGCTATTGGTATGATTAATAATAAGACAACGGCGGTCAGGGTTATTCCGGTACCGGGAAAGAAGGTAGGGGACAGCGTGGAATTTGGCGGACTGCTGGGGCGTTGTCCAATAGTAAAGGTAAGAAATAATTGGAGCTCAGATGCGTTTATTGCCAGGGGCGGACGTATTCCGGCTCCGTTGCGCAGTCTGACAAATTAAGGATAGCTGTTCGGGTTTAAAATATGCGGATAACTAAAAAAATTAAGGAAAAACAGCTGGAAATTTTGGGACAAATCTACGCAGGAGCCAAACCGGAGCTGGTTTATAACAATCCCTTCGAGCTGCTGATAGCCGTGATTTTATCTGCCCAGTGTACTGACAAGCGGGTGAATATTACTACGGCACGGCTGTTTGCCAAGGCTCCTGATGCCCAAGCTATAATAGATATGGGGCTGGAACAGCTGGAGGAGGAAATCCACGACTGCGGCTTGTTTCGCAGCAAAGCCAAGAATATAATGGCAACCTGTCGCACATTGGTGGAGGAATTTGGCGGGGAGGTTCCGGAGGATTTTGATACTCTCCTTAAGCTCCCCGGAGTGGGGCGCAAGACGGCCAATGTGGTAAGCAGTGTGGCCTTTAACCGGCCGGCCATTGCGGTGGATACCCATGTATTTCGTATTGCCAACCGGCTGAAGCTGGCAACGGGTGAAACTCCCATGGAGGTGGAGCAGGGGCTGATGAAGGCCATACCCCGGGATAAGTGGTCAGAAGCCCATCACTGGCTTATTTGGCATGGCCGTAAAATCTGCAAGGCCAGAAAGCCCTTATGTGACCAGTGTCCCCTGGCTCAGGTGTGTCCCAGCAATGGAACACAATAAAATGATTATCAATTTTAAAATTTGAAATTTTATAATGAAATGAAATGATTACCAATTTTTGGAGTGAGACAATTGATTTATCGGAAGGCAAAATTTATCGATATAGAAGGAATATATGAGCTGGTTAATCATTATGCGGAGGAGGGCCTGATGCTGGCCCGCTCCCGTAATGCCCTGTATGAATCCCTCCGGGATATGATTGTGGCCATTGATGAAAACAATTGTATTGTGGGGGTAGGGGGTCTTCATATTACCTGGGAATTTATGGCGGAGGTTCGTTCTTTGGCAGTGGACCCAGCCCATAGCCGCCAGGGAATTGGCCGGGAAATCGTCCGTCGCCTTATAGAAGAGGGAAAAGAGCTGGGCATAAGCCAGGTATTTACCCTGACCTATCAGGAAAAATTCTTTGAAAAATGTGGCTTTAGGGTAATCAGCAAGGATGAGCTGCCTCACAAGATATGGAAGGAATGCATTGATTGCCCCAAGTTTCCTAATTGCAATGAAATTGCCATGCTCTATGAGTAATTTTTACAAATTGCTTGACACTAAAAATGTGTATTGCTATAATAAGGCACATGAAATGTAAAGCATGTTCATATTGAAAAGGCATTGAGCGAGAGAAGTAATCAGCGGAGCTTTTCAGAGAGCTGTGGGATGGTGGAACACAGCAGGGGAGGCTGGTGAAATACACTCGTGAGCTGCAGGCTGAACTGACAGTAGGCCGTGCCGGAAGCCCCCGTTATCGCAGGCTAGGGTATGTTAGTACCCGAAGAGAGTGGCTTGCCAAGGCAAGCAGGGTGGTACCGCGAGTAATGACTCGTCCCTGTTACGGGGACGGGTTTTTTGTTTTCTACCTGTACATTTTCTTCAAACTAACAAATAATTGCAAGATTCTATTTGTAGGAGGAAAAGATTATGATTATTGTAATGGCACCAGGTTCAACAGAGGCGGATTTAGAGCGGGTAAAGACTAAAATTAAAAATGAGGGCCTGGATTATCATCTGTCCACCGGTACCTCCCGTACAATTGTGGGTGTTATTGGCGACAAGAAGGCCATCAGTGAGCTTGAAATGCACTGTGCATTGCCGGGGGTAGAAAAGACAGTTCGCATCACGGAAAAATATAAATTGGTCAGCCGTGAATTTAAGCAGGAAAATTCCATTATTGACGTAGGTGGGGTTAAAATTGGCGGCCAGGAGCCGGTGGTAATGGCTGGACCATGTGCTGTAGAGAGTATGGATCAGCTTATGGAGGCAGCCCAGGCTGTTGCTGCAGGCGGTGCCCAGTTCCTGCGTGGCGGTGCTTACAAGCCCCGGACCTCCCCATATGATTTCCAGGGCATGGCTGAGGACGGCCTGCGAATGCTGCGGAAGGCGGCAGATAAATTTAACTTGAAGGTAGTAACTGAGGTTCTGGACCAGCGCACCGTTGAGGAAGTGGCAGAGTACACCGATGTGCTGCAGATTGGTGCCCGGAATATGCAGAACTTCCAGCTGCTGAAGGAGGTGGGCCGGGCCGGCCGTCCTGTATTATTGAAGCGGGGGCTCTGCTCCACCATCAAGGAATGGCTTAATGCGGCTGAATATGTGATGAGCTCAGGCTGTGATGATGTTATTTTCTGCGAGCGGGGAATTCGTACCTACGAGACCTACACCAGAAATACATTGGATCTCAGTGCGGTGGTGGCCGTAAAGGAATTATCCCATCTGCCGATTATTGTAGACCCAAGTCATGGTACCGGCCGTCGCAGTATGGTGCGTCCAATGGCCAAGGCAGCCATTGCAGCCGGGGCTGATGGCCTCATTATTGAGGTTCACCCTCATCCTGAGGTGGCTCTCTGTGATGGTGACCAGTCATTGACCCCTGAGGAATTTAAAAAGGTAATGGCTGAAATTAAGCGTATGTCCGCCATTTTAAGGGAGGAATAATTAATGGCCAGGTTAAAGCTTGCCATAATCGGTGTAGGTCTTATAGGTGGTTCCTTGGGCCTTTGCCTGAAGGATAAATTGGGTGATGATATATATATAACCGGCCAATGCCGTACCAAGGCATCCATGGATAAGGCCATGGAAATGGGGGCAGTGGATTATGCCTCAGCAGATATTCGGGAGGTTGTGGACCAGGCGGATGTTATATTTCTCAGTACTCCTGTCTTGCAGATGGTGCCCATGGTGGAGAAAATGCTTCCATACCTGAAGTCCGGTGCTATCATAACTGATGCCGGCAGTACAAAGCAGTTTATTTGGAAGAATTTAAAGAAAATATTACCGCCGGATATCTATTATGTGGCCGGGCATCCTATGACGGGACGGGAAATGAGCGGTGTTACAGCAGCCAAAAAGGACCTCTTTGAAAATAAATGCTATGTAATAGTGGAAAATACGGGAGCACCCAAGGAGGCCACAGATAAGATTTGCGATTTGGTAAGACTTACCGGGGCGGATTTGGAGACTCTGGATATAGCTAAGCATGACCGCTGTGCTTCGGTAATAAGTCACATTCCCCATGTGGCTGCGGCAGGCCTTGTAACTCTGTTGAACCGCAGTCATGGAGATATGGAGGCCTGTCTGAAGCTGGCCGGCGGTGGCTTTAAGGACACCACCCGTATTGCCTCCTCCAATGCCGATATGTGGGCCGATATATGTATGACCAATCAGGAGGCCATTACCAAT
>NZ_CAMYWM010000124.1 GCF_947302755.1 uncultured Anaerovibrio sp. | reverse complement strand
GCTAATTGGAAGATTTTTCTTCTAAAGAAGAAAAATTTGAACAATGGCGTTATAAGAAACGCATAAAAAGAAAAAAGATTATTAGGGTAGAAATAGGTGAGATAAGGCAACATATGACTACATAAAAAAGGCGTACCCGCGATGGGTACGCCCTTTTAAAGTTCATTTATTTACTGGAAGCTTCATAGCTTTTTGCACCATACTTGTAAAACAGGGGTGAAAAAGGATACTTCAGCTTTGGGGAGGGAGAATTTATTCCCCTTATCCTCGTGTCAAATTATCACTTTTTTTCTTCGGCTTTACGATAGAAATCGGTGCAATTGGTAATACCAAACCAGCTGGAGCTGTCATCCCAGAATGGCTGTGCGGCAAAATCCAAATTACCGTATTTGTCATAGGTCTTGATAATCAGCGAGTTGTCATCGATGTTGGTGGACAGGTTATGGGTTTTCTTTGGATTAAAGCCCAAATTGGTCAGGCTGTCATAAGAAACGTATGTAACCCACTTGCCCTGCAATTTTCCGATTAACCAATAGCCGGTGCTTACATCATCCTTCTTGGAAATAATCTCATATAAGGTCATATCCGGCTTCTTGTGATGAACCTCCCGTACCTCATATACGGAGCCTACCTGACTGTCAATAAACGGTATAAAGGATAAAATATCTGCTTTATCCTTTTGGGCATACAGGTGAAGGTAATCATTGTAATCCTTCTTGAAGATTATTTTTTCCCCATCATCATCATAAGTGTAATTTACCGGGCTGGCATCGATGATCGTGTTGTGTCCCTCAAAGGATTTAAAGCCGGCTGCCAGGGCGGTGGCCGTGGAGGCCAGGGTTACCATCGTGAACAGGGACAATACCATTAATAAGAGTTTTTTCATAGTACCATATCTCCTTATCATAAAAAATTTGCAAAAGCAATTTTACATATAACGAGCTTTAAGATGTCCCCCACCTCTTTAAGTGGGGGAAAACAAACTACAACAGCTGGTGAGCATATCTTCCAGCTCGTTGAAACGCTAATTGGAAGATTTTTCTTCTAAAGAAGAAAAATTTGAACAATGGCGTTATAAAATCGCTTATAGAATGTTCAATTCTACAAAAAAATGTAAAATCCTCTTCGTCAGGTAATTTTTTTGAATTTTTTCATTTTAAATGAATGCCGGCCCATCAACCTATACAACGGAAGCTTTATCCGATGCTAACGGGTGCTAATACTCCCTTCTCTTAGATGGGAGTAAAGCAGCTGTGATTTGTCCCCATACATTCCTTTATTTTTACCTAGAGCTATCTTGATATCAATGGTATAATATTGAAGATAGACTTATGTAGAAATGATGTATTACAGGTAGTATTGAGGTGTAGTGATGATGATTACTGGGAAAACAAAGGTGTTGGCAGTTATAGGTAATCCAGTGGCCCATTCCCTTTCACCGGTGTTTCATAATGCTGCCATAAGGAAGGCCGGCATTGATTATGTGTACACGGCTTTTCCGGTGGACAATAACCGGCTTGGGGAGGCTATAGCCGGAATGAAGGCTATGGGAATTTCCGGTCTGAATGTAACCATTCCCCACAAAGAGCAGGTCATGAAATACCTTGATCACATAGATAAGGATGCCGAGATTTTAGGTGCAGTAAATACTATTGTAAACCGGGCTGGCGTTCTTACCGGCTATAATACGGATGTCAAGGGCTTCCTGAGCGGTATGAGGCAGATAGGCTATGCACCGAAAGGTAAGAGGGCCCTTCTGCTGGGGGCTGGCGGAGCAGCCCGGGCCATTATTTGGGGGCTCATTCAGGAAGGGGTTGCCAGCTTGACCATTGGTGTACGAAATGTACCGAAGGTGCGCCCCTTGGTGGATTATTTCCGCAAATATATGGAAATAAGCTTGTTGGACTGGAGTACCCCGGCCTTTGATGAGGCCTTGGGGCAGGCCCAGCTTCTTGTAAATGCTACGCCATTGGGCATGTATCCCCACGTTGATGCTATGCCGCCGGTTAATTGGGATAAGGTGCCAAAGGGAATACTGGCCTATGATATTATATATACGCCGGCAGAGACCCTTTTCCTGAAGACGGCCAAGGACCATGGCTGTCATACCCTTAACGGTGAGAATATGCTGGTGGGCCAGGGGGCAGAGGCCCTGCGTTTATGGACCGGTATTGAACCGGATATCCAGGTTATGACGGAGGCCCTTCGCCACGCGCTGGAAAATAAATAATAGGGTTTCCGGTCTTTCGCTCCGGAAAACAAATAATAAGCTTTCGGAGTGTTCGCGCCTGAAAACAAATAATAAGGTTTCGGAGTTTTAGTGTTATATGATTGGTTTCTTAAAGGGAAAAGTAGAATATATTTTTATTGATTATTGCCTTCTTAATGTTGGCGGTGTGGGATATCGGGTGTTTGTGTCCAATAATACCAGAGCTGTACTTAAACAGGGGCAGGAGGCCATGCTGTTTACTCACCTGAGCGTGCGGGAGGATGCCATGCAGCTGTATGGCTTTTCTAACCAGGAGGAGTATACTCTTTTTCAGCTTTTGATTGCCATTAATGGTATTGGGCCCAAGGTTGCCATGGGAATTATTGGCGCCATTACCCCTGATGGATTGGCCCAGGCCATACAGAATAAGAGCGTGAAAGCCTTGACAGCTCTGCCGGGAATTGGGAAGAAATCCGCTGAGCGAATGATTCTTGAATTGAAGGATAAGCTGACCTTCAGCGGCAAGGATGATGATACACAGCATGTGGGCGGCCTCTTTGGTGAAGGCCAGGTGGGTGACGATGTAATAAGTGAAGCATCGGCGGCTCTTATGTCCCTGGGCTATAGTCAGGGTGAGGTAAATACGGCATTCCAGAGCATGGGGAAAATCGATCCGGAGGCTGACGTACAGCAGGTAATTAAGCTGGCCTTAAAGCAGCTGTCCAGGGGGTGATAGGGGATGGAGGAAATTAATTTTGGCGATGACCGCATTGTTACCATGAATGAGCAGTCAGGTGATGACTGGCAGTATAGCCTGCGTCCCCGTCATCTGCGGGAATACATCGGGCAGGACAAGGCCAAGGACAATCTGGATATTTTTATAAAGGCGGCCCTTAACCGCCAGGAGGCGTTGGACCACGTGCTGCTATACGGTCCTCCGGGATTGGGCAAGACCACCCTGGCGGGGATTATTGCCAATGAAATGGGCGTAAATTTTCGTATTACCTCAGGCCCTGCCATTAACCATTCCGGTGATTTGGCGGCTTTATTGACCAATCTCAACGAACGGGATGTGTTATTTATCGATGAAATCCATCGCCTTTCCCGTAATGTGGAGGAGGTTCTGTATTCGGCCATGGAGGATTTTGCCCTGGATATTGTTATTGGCAAGGGACCCAGTGCCCGCTCCATAAGGCTGGATATTGCCCCCTTTACGTTAATCGGGGCCACCACCCGGGCAGGAGCCCTGGCGGCCCCTCTCCGTGACCGCTTTGGCGTAATTTCCCGCCTTGAATATTATCAGCCTGAGGCTTTGGTGCTGATCATTAAGCGGGCTGCTGAAATATTGAATATAGTCATTGAGGATAAGGGGGCCATGGAAATCGCCCGTCGTTCCCGTGGGACTCCCCGTATTGCCAATCGCCTGTTAAAGCGTGTCCGGGACTTTGCCCAGGTAACGGGTGATGGGGTTATTACGGACAGAATTGCCGACGAAGCCCTTATGCGCCTAGAGGTGGACAAGATGGGCCTTGACCACACTGACAGGCGTATGCTGGAGGCTATGATAAGAAAATTTGGTGGCGGCCCGGTAGGCATAGATACCTTGGCGGCGGCCATCAGCGAGGAAAACGATACTATTGAGGATGTTTATGAGCCATATCTTTTGCAGCTGGGCTTTATCAACCGCACCCCCAGGGGGCGGATGGTGACCAGGGCCGGTTATGAGCACATGGGCGTTCCTTATCCGGAGATGGAATAATGAATTTATTGCTACATATGTGCTGTGGGCCCTGCTCCTGTTTCCCGGTGTAGATGGTGCGGCAGGAGGGTATCGTGCCTACGGGTTATTTCTTTAATCCCTATATTCACCCTTACAAGGAATGGGAAATGCGGCTTAATGCGGCCAAGGAATTTGCTCATAGGGTGGATATGGAGATAATCACCGATGAAAATTATATGCTGAGGGATTTTCTGAAGAAGGCTCTGGCAGCGGAATCTGTGGAAAATGGCCGCTGTCGTATGTGCTACACCTGGCGGTTGGAGGAGACGGCCCGATTTGCTGCGGAAAATAACTATGATGCCTTTACCTCTACCCTGTTTTACAGTATATATCAGCAGCATGACCTGATGCGGGAAACAGCCCAACATTTTGCTGATGTTTATGGGGTAAATTTTTACTATGAAGATTTTCGGCCTGGCTGGCAGGAGGGCATAGACATAAGCAAGGAGCTGGAATTATATCGGCAGCCCTATTGCGGCTGTATTTTCAGTGAGGAGGAGCGCTACAGCAAGGCCCTCCGCAAGCAGCGGAAGAAGGAAGCTAAAGCACGGAAACGGGCATTGCTGGAAGCTGCTGAGCAGGTTTAATAAATGAGGTGTAATATAATGATATACAATAATACATACAAAAAAATTGCCCAGGGGATGCTGGCCCTTTTGGTTGGCTCCCTGATGATGACCTGGGGTGCTTCCGGTGGTGAAGCCAGCGTTATTACTCCGGATACGGGAAGAAAACCGGCTGCTGTGCCCAAACGGGCCAATCCACCCCAGCCAAGCCCATCATCTGCCCATGCTTCAGAGGCTGATGGGGCCGAAGCCATTGATGTGCAGAAAAAATCCGGCGTTGATAATATTATCAGAATTGGTATTGGCGATGGGGTCGCCAAGGGAGTTATAAGCTCAGCCAATGGAATGAATGCCCTAAAAGGAACAGATGGCCGCCTATATGATGAGTTTAAGAGCAATAGTGTGGCCAGTGTTTCGGCAGCGGAGGGCAAGCTTTTCATAAATGGCAAGAAAACAGGCATAGCATCGATGGTGTTTACCCCTGTGGATGGGTCGGGAAAGGGCAAAATCAAATACAATGGACATGAGTATAGGGGGCAGCTTGTAGTCAGTGCTGCAGGCAGCAGCCTGACTATAGTCAACCGCCTTTCCCTGGAGGATTATCTAAAGGGAGTATTGCCATCGGAAATGAGTCCATCCTGGCCTGGGGAGGCCTTGAAGGCTCAGGCAGTGGCAGCCAGAACCTTTACCCTGTACACCAAAAATCAGAAGGCTCATTTCGGATCAGGCTATGATTTGTGTGATTCCACTCATTGTCAGGCCTATGACGGGGTTGAAAACGAGGAAGACACCTCCTCTGCTGCTGTGGAGACTACTGCCGGACATATTATGACCCATGAGGGAAAGCCTATTTATGCTGCTTTCCATTCCTCATCAGGGGGCTGTACGGAAAATTCCGAGGATGTATGGGGAAATTATCTGCCATATCTTCGTGCAGTAAAGGACGATGACAGCAAGTCCCCCTTTCATAATTGGTCAGTACGCTTTACTGCGGCAGAGGTACAAAGGCTCTTAAGTGCGGCAGGAAAAAATATTGGGCAGTTAAAGGGGGTTTCCATGACAACCTCCGGGGGCAGTCCCGATGCCCATGGAATAAGGAGAGCCAAGGAGGTAAAATTTGCCGGTACAGGGGAGACAATCGTACTGGATGCCTATGAGGTGCGCAGAATTTTTGGTCTGAAGAGTACCTTCTTCAATATCCGCACTGAGCGGCCTGTCACTCTTCCCCCTGTAAAACGGGATGCAAAGGGAAATTCCACCAAAAAGACAATTGATACAGCTCCGGCTGCCATGCATGGTGCCGGGCTTCAGGTGGAAAATGCCAGTGTAGCTGTAATTTTTGATGGCCACGGCTTTGGCCACGGCTTAGGCATGTCCCAGTACGGAGCCAAGGCCATGGCTGAGTCCGGGAAGAAATATGACGGTATTTTACATCATTACTATACAGATATTAAAATAAGTAAGCTGTATTAATATTTTGGGAGTATTTTACAAGAATGAAATTAACAGATTTTGATTACGAGCTGCCGGAGGAGCTGATCGCCCAGACTCCGGTGGAGCCGCGCAATGCCTCACGGCTTATGGTATTGGATCCGGTGGAAAGCAGCATAGAGCATCGTCACTTTTATGATCTCAAGGAATACCTGGAGCCAGGGGATACCCTGATTTTTAACGATACCAGAGTAATGCCGGCCAGGCTGCTGGGCTGGCGTGAGGGCACCGGCGGCAAGGTGGAGGTATTCCTCCTTAGGCGCATCGATGGGGATACCTGGGAAACCCTGGTAAAGCCTGGCCGAAAGGCCAGAGCCGGCCAGGTGGTCCGCTTTAGTGATGAGCTGACCTGTACGGTGCAGGACAGTACGGACTTTGGCGGACGTATTGTAAAATTTAACTATGAGGGGATTTTTGAGGAAATACTTGACCGCTTAGGTGAGACCCCTTTACCACCCTATATCCATGAAAAATTGGCGGACAGCGAGCGTTATCAGACCGTTTATTCCCGGGAAAAGGGATCGGCGGCAGCACCCACAGCCGGCTTGCATTTTACTAAGGAACAGATGGCTGAGCTTAAGAATTTGGGGATTAACCTGGGATTTGTTACCCTGCACGTGGGGTTAGGAACCTTCAGGCCAGTCAGTGTTGATAATATCGAGGAGCATGTAATGCACAAGGAATATTACAGCATTTCCCAGGAAACGGCCCAGCTTATTAAATCCACCAAGGCCGCCGGGAAACGGGTTATCGCCGTAGGTACGACTTCCATCAGAACCTTGGAATCGGCGGCCACGGCTGTGGGGGAGATTAATGGGCGTACGGATTGGACAAATATCTTTATTTATCCGGGGTATGAGTTTAAAATAGTAGATGGAATTATTACCAATTTTCATTTGCCAAAATCCACCCTCATAATGCTAATTAGTGCTTTTGCCGGTCGTGAATTCATTTTAAAGGCTTATGAAAAGGCGGTAGAGGAACGATATAGGTTCTTTTCATTTGGCGATGCCATGATGATAAAGCGGAAGGGATAGGTTTATGAGCAAAAAAGCTGTACAGGCCATGGAGATATTCCTTGAAGGTCTGGGCGTGGATCTCAAAGCTGTGGGAATGGAAAAGACCCCTGAACGGGTGGCAGGAATGTATGAATACCTGTTTAATGGAATAGGGGTCAGCACAGATGATGTGTGGGGCGAGCTGTTCAAGGTGGACAATGAGGGTATTGTGGCCGTGAGGGATATACCCTTTTATTCC
>NZ_CAMYWM010000123.1 GCF_947302755.1 uncultured Anaerovibrio sp. | reverse complement strand
TGGATACGTCCGCAAAGCTCCGGATTAATTCGACTATATTTAGTGGGCGTATAAATCTCCCACTGAATAAGTCTCATTTAAATGATGTTGAGGTGATAATATGCGACTTTCAAGCAAGGGACGGTATGGTGTAATAGCTATGCATGAATTAGCCCTGGCCTTTGGTAAGGGGTCCATTACCGTAAAAAATATTGCCGCCAACCAGGGGATATCAGATAACTACCTGGAGCAGCTCATGGGTACCCTGAAAAAGGCCGGCTTTGTTAAAAGTGTTCGCGGAGCCCAGGGAGGATATATGCTGGCCAAGGCACCGGAGGAAATCACTATTGGTGAGATAATTGTTACCATGGAGGGTCCGGTGGTTTTTGCCGATTGCATGCTGGCACCATGTGAAAAGGCTGAGGGCTGTGGTCGCAGAAGTGTATGGTCCCATATCAGTGCAAGGGTAAATGATGTGCTTAACTCCATTACACTGGCAGATTTGGTGAAGGAAAGCAAATAGTTTTCAGGAAATTGGGCTGGATTGTGCAGTCCAATTTTTTTTGAAAAAAGGAACTCTTCCTATTGAGTAAAAAAAACTATCAATGTATAATAAAATATAGTTTGTATGTAGGAGGTCTGAGCATGCTGGGAGAAACTCTTAGAAGAGAACGGGAAAAGCAGGGCTTAACGATTAAAGATATAGAGAATGAGACCAGTATCCGGTCATTATATATTGAAGCAATTGAAAAGGAGGATTATGCCTCCCTGCCAGGTGCAGTATACACCAAGGGCTTTATTCGCAATTATGCCAAGGCTTTGAACTTGGATGCCGATTCATTATTACAGGAATATAATTCTGAACAAAATATTGATACGCCGGTGCAGCCTGTTGATCAGCAGCCTCGCACTTATTATAATGAGGAGGTGCCACAGCGCACGATTACCGTTAAATCCTCATCCCATTTGTCTGCAGGGAATGATGGTGGAAATCTGTTTTCCTCCGGAAATGATTACAGAGAACGCACTGAGGAAAAGAGCGGCTCCAGAAAATTTATGATTTTACTGGCTGTTATGCTGGTCTTTCTGGGTGGCGTTTATTATGCCTTCAGTGATGATCCTGCCCAGGAAAAGGCCAAGCCTGAACCGGTAAAAAATGAGAAGGTAGTGGCCACCACCAGACAGGAGACTCCGGCTGTGGAGAAGAAGTTCGACGGGGTGGATGTAATAGCCAAGTTCATCGGTCCGTGCTGGATTTCTGTAAAGGTGGACGGCAAAAATGTATATGAAGGCATGGTTGACAGCGGCCAGGATATGTCCTGGAAGGGTAATGAGACGGTAGAGGTTACTGCCGGTAATGCAGGCTCTATTGAGCTTACCTGGAACGGCAAGCATCTGGGCGTACTTGGTGATGTGGGACAGGTAGTAGAGCGGGTCATGACCAGGGAAAGTGATGGTGCCAGATCAGCTGCAATGGCTGACAATAAGGTGGAGCAGGCCGATAACGCCGGTGCTGCTTCCAATGTATCTGCTTCAGCTTCTGACCAAAATACCGGGAAGACAGCTGAAACCAGGCCAGGTAGGGGCAAAGCTGAGAAAACTGCCAGATAACCCGAGGATGACGGTGTGATTTAATGAGCTTTTTACCAATATCAAAAGAGGATATGAAATTGCGGGGTTGGTCCCAGCTGGATTTTATCTTTGTGTCAGGAGATGCATATGTGGATGATCCCAGCTTTGGCCCGGCGATTTTGTGCCGCCTTTTGGAAAAGCATGGCTACAGGGTGGGGATTATTCCTCAGCCCGATTGGCACAATACCAGAGATTTTGCCCGTCTGGGGAAGCCCAGACTGGGCTTTCTTGTTTCAAGCGGGAACCTTGATTCCCAGCTAAATCGCTATACGGCGGCCAAAAAGCTTCGTCATCAGGATGCATATTCCCCAGGTGGCAAGGCCGGTCATCGTCCAGAGCGGGCTGTGGTGGTCTATGCCCAGCGGCTCCGTGAATGCTGGGGGACTGGGGTCCCGATTATTATTGGCGGTATAGAGGCCAGTTTGAGGCGGTTTGCCCATTACGATTACTGGGGTGATACCATCCGTCAGTCTATTTTGGCGGAAAGTAAGGCTGATATTCTGGTTTATGGTATGGGGGAAAAGCAGCTTATAGATATTGCTGCCCAGCTTCATCAGGGTGTTGAAATCCACAATATTCAGGATGTCCAGGGAACCTGCTTTCGGGTGCCGGATTTTGATTATATATGGGATTATATAGCTCTTCCCAGCTATGATGAGGTTAAATCCAGCCGGACGAAGTTTGCTGAGGCCTTTAAAACCGAGTATTTGGAGCAGGATGCCTTTCGAGGCAGGAGGCTGGCCCAGCAAAATGGTGAGTGGTGTATTGTACAAAATCCACCGGCCATGCCCCTTTCTGTAGAGGAAATGGACGAGATTTACGATTTGCCCTATGAACGCAGCTGGCATCCGATTTACGACAAGGCAGGCGGTGTTCCGGCCTATAATGAGGTTAAATTCAGTATTACCGCCCATAGGGGATGCTTTGGCGGCTGTAATTTTTGTGCCATAATTTCCCATCAGGGGCGGATAATCCAGCGGCGCAGTGATGAGTCCATTATCCGCGAGGCTAAAATCCTTACCCAATTACCTGATTTTAAGGGTTATATCCACGATTTAGGCGGTCCTACCGCCAATTTTCATCGCACCTCCTGTGATATGCAGCTGGAGCGGGGGACCTGTCATGGAAAGCAGTGTCTGTCCCCTGATGTGTGCCGTAATCTTATTGTGGATCACAGCGGGTATATGGAGCTGCTCCGTAAAGTCAGGGCAATTCCAGGTATCAAAAAAGTGTTTATCCGTTCCGGAATTCGCTTTGACTACCTGATGCTGGCCAAGGATGAATTTTTGCAGGAGCTGTGTGAGCACCATATCAGCGGCCAGTTAAAAATCGCCCCGGAGCATATTGCTGACAGGGTGACCCGTATTATGGGCAAATCCAGCTCCAGGGTGTATAAGGCCTTTGTGGCCCGCTTTGACCGAATGAATAACAAGCTGGGCAAAAAACAGTTTTTGGTGCCCTATTTTATGTCAAGCCACCCCGGCTGCACTTTGGCTGATGCCATTGAATTGGCGGTGTTTATCAGGGAAATGGGATATCATCCGGAGCAGGTTCAGGACTTTATTCCGACTCCTGGCACCCTTTCCACCTGTATGTGGTACAGTGGCATAAATCCCATGACCGGAGAAAAGGTGTATAGTGCCAAAAAGCCTGAGGACAAGGCCATGCAGCGTGCATTGATGCAATATTGGCTTCCCCGCAATTATGAATTGGTAAAAAGGGCCTTGGAAAAGGCCAATCGCCGTGACCTGATTGGCTATGGACCAACATGCCTCATTCCCCCGGAAAAAAGGGAAAAACCGGCACATGGCAGTGGCCGACCAGGCTTTACTAAGGTACAGGATAAGCGAAAGGGCAGAAAGAGGGTGCGCTGATGCTTTGCCCATTTTGTAATAAAGAGGACAGCAGAGTAATCGATTCAAGGGCAGTGGACGATGGCCGTGCCATAAGGCGACGTCGGGGCTGTCCCCACTGCGGCAAGCGATTTACTACCTTTGAGACAGTGGAGCAGCTGCCTTTGATGGTTGTAAAGCATGATGGCAGTCGTCAGGTGTTTGACCGCAATAAATTGTTAAATGGCCTTATTCGATCCTGCGATAAACGGGATAAATCATTGGAAAGTGTTATGATTTTGGCCCATAATATTGAGCAGGATATTCATCGTGAATATGAGCAGGAGGGACCCTCCAGTGCCATAGGTGAAATGGCCCTGCGGCATTTGAAGAATTTTGACCAGGTGGCCTATATCAGGTTCGCCTCGGTATATAGAAAATTTTGTGATATAAACAGCTTCCGGCATGAGCTGGATGTATTGTTGGCTGATGACAAGGATTAATATCAGCTTTAGATTTCGTTGTAAGGGCGTAGTGCAAAAATATTGCTTTGCACGGAGTTTGTTACATATGTTGGAGGAAAATATTTGTCCTGGCACTTAAAGGAACAGCTTAATAATATGCTGGCAGAGGAATCCGGCTATTATATTTATCCCGCTGGTGGCAGAACCAGGGTTGCCTTGTTGTATCCCAATTCCTATTTTGTGGGAATGTCCAATTTAGGCCTTCATATAATTTACCGCCTGTTAAATCAGCGGGAGGATACGGCCTGCGAACGGGGCTTTCTGCCGGAAAAAAGGCAGCAGGAGGAATATGTTAAGCACCGGGTTCAGCTGATGACCATGGAAACCCAAAGGGGAATAGCCTCCTTTGATATAGTGGCCTTCATTATGTCCTTTGAAATGGATTATTTCAACATTCTCAGGATGCTGGAGCTGAGCAAAATAAAGCCCTTGGCCTCTGACCGGGGGGAAATGGATCCTCTGGTTATTGCCGGTGGTCCCTGTGCCACCTTTAACCCGGAGCCCATGAGCTCTTTTATAGATGTGTTTGTCATTGGTGAAGGGGAGGCTGTAATGCCGGCCTTTATGGAGGTCTATAATAAGGCTAAAAACGAGGGTTGTTCCAAAGGGGAAATCATGTCCCGTTTGGCCCGGCTTCCCGGAGTGTATGTACCCTCCTGCTACGAGGTCACCTATGGTGAGGACCGATATGATACTATAATCAAGCCATTGGGTGATGCGCCGGAGAAAATCTGCCGCCAGTGGCAGGAGAATTTGGATGAATATCCCGGGGAAACGGCGATTTACACCGAAAACACGGAGTTCAATCTTCATTTGGTGGAAATTGCCCGGGGCTGTGGCCGCCATTGCCGGTTCTGCATGGCGGGCTATTGCTTCCGAAAGCCCCGCAACCGGTCTTTGGAGGCCATTGAACAAATGCTGGTGGCCGCCAAGGAAAAGGGGCGTAGGGTAGGCCTTATGGGGGCGGCTATTTCTGACTATCCGGAGATAGACCGGCTGTGCAGGGAAATACTGGGGGATGGCCTCAGTATGTCCGTGGCGTCCTTTAGGGCGGATTCTGTTACCCAGGAGCTGGTGGAGTCCCTGGCGGCCAGCGGCCTGAAAACCCTGACTATGGCACCTGAGGCGGGCAGTACCCGTATGCGGGCCATTATAAATAAAGGGATTGAGGAGGAGCACCTGCTAAATGCCATGTCAATGGGAATAAGGGCAGGGATAAGAAACTTTCGGCTCTATATCATGATTGGGTTGCCCGGGGAGGAGCCTGCTGATATTCAGGGGATAATCGATATGGCCCTGAAGCTGAAGGACTTTATGGAAGCCAAGGGAGCTGCCGGCCGGTTGACCCTGAGTATAAATCCATTTATTCCCAAGCCCTTTACCCCATTTCAGTGGGCACCAATGGCTCCATTAAAGTACATTCAGGCGGCCCTGAAGACCATAACCAATGCCTTAAAAAAGCGGCATAACATCGAAGTCATTGCTGAATCACCGCGGGATGCCTACGTCCAGGCTGTACTGGCCCGGGGCAGCCGGGATACCGGCAAATACCTGTGGGAGGCCTATGAACAGGGAGGCAGCAAGGCCATGAAGGCCGTATTGAAGGGCCATGGGCTGACCATGGAGGATTTGGTAAGCCGCCATATTTCCTTTGAGGCGGTTCTGCCCTGGGATATGCTGGATATGGGCTTTACTAAGGAATATTTGATAAAGGAATTTTTGGAAGCCCGGAAGGAGCAGCCGGGCCATACGGTTCAGTGCTTTGATGGCTGCAAACGCTGCGGAGTATGTCGATAGTATAAAATAGGAAATGATGTGATTTTTGTGAGCTTTTCACTTGTTTCAGGACATTTGAAAAATTTGTGGATAGGAAAATTTTCTATTTTCCCGGAGGAGCTGTTTGTCCACGGTATTTCCACCCGGCATGGCGGCGGCAGTACAGGGGCTTTTGACAGCCTCAATCTGGGCCTTCATGTGGAGGATGATGCCAATAGGGTACGTCATAACCGGGATATCCTTTTTGAGGGACTGGGGCTGCCACGGGGCCAGGGTATTACCTGTCAGCAGGTCCATGGCAGTAAGGTGGTAAAGGTTACTAGGGCCCAGGCGGGACGGGGAATGTATGATTATGATCAATCCATAGCCGATACCGATGGGCTGATTACCAATGAGCCCGGGCTGCCCTTAATGCTGTTTTTTGCCGATTGTACCCCTATTCTTATTGTGGACCCGATACATAAGGCTATTGGGGTAGGCCATGGGGGCTGGCGGGGGACAGTGGCCTCCATTGGCGTAAAAATGGTGGAAATGATGGAACAGGAGTATGGCTCCCGGCCGGAGTCCTTATTGGCTGGTATTGGTCCGGCCATAGGTCCCTGCTGCTATGAGGTGGGTCAGGAGGTGGCCCAACAATTTAGGGATGCTTTTCCTGAATTTTGTGATAAAATTGTTATGGACAAACCCAATGGCAAGGCCAAGCTTAATTTATGGGAGGCCAACAGATTACAGCTTGTGGGGGCAGGACTGAAACCGGAAAACATTGATGTGGCAGGTGTTTGTACGGCCTGTAATCATCGTCAGTTTTTTTCCTATCGCGCTGATGGGGGGCGGACTGGCCGGATAGCTGCGGTACTGTCCATAAAATAATTGCCTTCCCCCTGTAGGGAAGGTGAACCGCTCATACAGCCTGGAGCGGTGGATGAGGTGCGTATTATAGAGGGTGGTTTGATGATACCAGAGAAAATAAAAGAGGTTCAGGAAAATATTGCCATCGCCAAGGATAGAAGAAGTGCTGACAAGCAGCAGGAGGTGCGGTTAATCGCCGTTACCAAAAATCATGATATTTACGCAATGCGGGAAGCTATAGATGCCGGTATAACTGATATTGGGGAAAACCGGATTCAGGAGGCCAAGGAAAAGTTTGAAACCCTTGACCGCAAGGTGACCTGGCACCTTATCGGGCACCTGCAGACCAACAAGGCCAAGCAGGCCGTGAAGATATTTGATTTAATTCATTCGGTGGACACGCTCCATCTGGCTGAGGCCATCAACAGTGCCGCGGCCAATATAGGCAAGCTGCAGCGGGTTCTGGTCCAGGTAAATCTGGCCAAGGAGAATTCCAAATCCGGTGTTTATGCCGAGAATTTGGAGGAGCTTCTTCATAAGGTGGATGAGCTGCCTAATCTTCAGCTTATGGGGCTGATGTGTATCGCTCCCAATTATGAGGATGTGGAGGAATGTCGTCCATTATTTGCCAAAATGTATGAAATTTTTAATAAGGTGAAGGAAATGAGCTTCCAGACAGCGAATATGATATATTTGTCAATGGGTATGACTCATGACTATAGGATAGCACTAGAGGAAGGTTCAAATATGGTACGGGTTGGAACCGGTATTTTCGGACCACGACAATAT
>NZ_CAMYWM010000122.1 GCF_947302755.1 uncultured Anaerovibrio sp. | reverse complement strand
TATTTAATTAGGCACAGAAAAATTTAGTGCCGTAGCCCAGCGACAGATGGTAGTACCTGCACCAATTTATATACAAAAAGTGTGCAGGGACTACCAGATGGAGACATTGGGAGGCGGTACGTTAAGAATTTTTATGTGCCTTCCTTGATTTTAGCTCAAAAAGTCAAGTGTTTGAGTTCAAATACAGAGTTAGTTTTGACTTTTTTAGCTATTTAATTAGGCACAGAAAAATTTAGTACCGTAGCCCAGCGACAGATGGTAGTACCTGCACACATTGTTTATTATACGTTACTATACTCTATTTTTCTCTCTTTAAAGTGCACCGACTTTAGGCCGATGAATTCCACCAAATCCTGAGCCATTTTAAAATTCATGCCCACATCCTCTGCCCTATGGGCATCGGAACCAATGGTCACATACTGCCCTCCCAGCTCCTTGTACCGGGCATAAATCATCAGCAATGATTCGGCCACAGCCTTGCTGCCCAGCCGACGGGTATTCAGCTCCATCAGCGTTCCCGTCTCCAGCACATTTTTCAGCACCAGATCCACCAAATCATGATACTCCTTATAGCCAATTTCCTTATCCTCATAGGGAGAATAACGGCTGATATAATCAATATGTCCCAGCACATCAATATAGGAATTGGCCTTTACCATGTCCGCCATTATTTCCAGATAACGGCCATAGGCCTCCTCCTTTTTCTTCCCATCATAATATTCAGGATAATACAAATCCAGCTTGTCAATGGCATGAATGGAGCCAATTACCTGATCAAAG
The DNA here is from genome assembly GCF_947302755.1 of uncultured Anaerovibrio sp. GTDB lineage: Bacteria > Bacillota > Negativicutes > Selenomonadales > Selenomonadaceae > Anaerovibrio. Next base: position 6,833 of record NZ_CAMYWM010000122.1, on the reverse strand, counting down.
GGCACCTGACTGATAAATTGCTGATTGGCCGTAATACTGCCTGGGGTCAGTCCCACCTCCACCCCCAGCAGCAGTGCTTCTCCCCTGAGGGCTTCATAGCTCTCCCAGTATTTCTTGGCATCAAAAAGGAAGTCCATCTCCTTGTAGTGCTTGGACTCTTTGTAATCAAAATCGTAATGCTCCGTAAATATGAGGCCTATGCCCAATTTGCGGGCAGCCTCAATGGCATCCTCCGCCTTCATTTCCGAGTCAGAGGAAAATTCCGTATGGGAATGACAGTCATAAATCATATTACAGCTGCTCCTTTGCCTGCTTCAGGGCCTTGGACAGCTGATCTGGGCAGGAGGTTGGACGGGCACCGCAGCGGATACCTTCCACTCTGCTGATGACTTCATCAATGTCCATACCCTCAACCAGCTTGCCGATACCCTGAAGGTTGCCGTTGCAGCCGCCTACTACCTTGAGATTATGGATTTTGTTGTCCTCGATATCGAATTTCATAAGACGGGAGCATACTCCCTGGGGTGCGTATTCAAAAGCACTCATAAAAATCCCTCCTACATATATTTACACAACAAATATTTAGTATATTACATTTTATCCTGAGTGTGGGCTGGTGCTGGTAGATTGAACATTTAGTCACGGTACGTTAAGAAGCTTTTTCTTGCTCTACCTTGATTATAGTGGAAAAAATCATCTGTTTGAGCGAGCCCTCCAAGGGCGAAGCGAGTTATGATTTTTTACACTATATAAAAGCAAGAAAAAGTTTTAGTGCCGGGACGACGTGAAAGCTACCAGCACTAGCCCACAATAAATTTTATACCAGATTACTAACTACCAGCGCATCAGCCAGGGCTGCGAATTCTTTTAGAGTGAAGGTCTCACCACGGCGGCCACTATCGATACCGCTCCTAACAAAGGCTGCCTCAATGGCAGCTTTGGTGAAGCCCGCCCCCTTCAAGGCGTTGGCAATGGTCTTGCGCCGCTGGCCAAAGGCTGCCTTTACCACCTTAAAGAACATCCTTTCATCCTTTACCTCCACAGCCGGCTTTTCCCGCACATCGCAGACTATAACCACAGAGTCTACCTCCGGGGCCGGTATGAAGGACCGGGGGGGCACGTCAAAGGCAATATGGGGCCTGGTATAATACTGCACCGCCACCGACAGGGCACCGTAGGCCTTGCTGCCCGGCTTGGCAATCATGCGCAGGGCCACCTCCTTCTGCACCATGGTCACCAGAACGCTGATGGGCAAATGCTTTTCCAAAAGCTCCATCAAAATGGGGGTGGTAATATAATATGGCAGATTGGCAGCCACCTTAAAGGGCCCCTCTCCCATAAGCTCAGGAATATCTACCTTCAATATATCCCCCGGCACTATGCGCACATTATCATAGCCGGCCAGGGTCTCGGCCAAAACAGCGGGAAGCTTTTTATCCAGCTCCACGGCAGTAACCTCTGCCCCGGACTCCGCCAGTCCCTGGGTCAGGGTACCAATCCCCGGGCCGATTTCCAAAATCCTGTCCCCGGGCTTGGCCCCAGCCGCCTCCACAATCCCCCGGACTATATTGGCATCCACCAAAAAATTCTGGCCCAGCCGCTTACTGGCCCGAAGATTGAAGGCCTTCATAATATGTCTGGTCACACTGGGATTAGCTATGGTGGCCTTTAGCCCACCCAGCTTTAGTCCCTTGCCCTCATTAAGCTCCCTGTCCAGCTCCTTATCCAGGTTTAAGCTCATTTAATTATCCACCTCCTCTGCCAGGGCCGCCTCAAATTCCTCTCTGGTGACCCCATAATGGTTCAGCCTTTTTAAAAAGGTTTTGGCGTTGGCATAGCCGATACCCAGCCTTGCGCCCATACGGGCCCGCCGCTCACTGGCTCCGGCCCCGCCGCTGATACCAGCCTTTATAAGGTCAGCCCCATTAAATTCATTGCTGGGCTCCCAATTTAACGTGCGCACCTTTTCCAGGGCCTTGCGTATAGCCTCCGGGGAGGCCTGCTCAATGCCAATATCGTCATTGGCTGTGGCCTCCTCCACCGGCACAAAGGCATGCTTGGCCTTGGGACAGCGGCGGGTAACATAGGTACGGATACGCTCCCCGGCACTGTCCGGGTCCGTGAGAATGATAATGCCCCGCTTTTTGTATGCTTTTTCTATGGAATCAAGGCAAGCCGGCTTTAGGTTAAAGCCCTCGGTGATGATGCAGTCAGCCTCAACGGCTTTGTTGATGGCCACCACGTCCATTTTGCCTTCTACTACTAAAACTTCTTTTATCATATTTTCCCTTCATTGCATAAAAATATTGTATTATTTCGCTAAAGGCCGTGGGCTGGTGGATTGAATATTTAGTGCCGGGACGGCGTGAAAGCCATCAGTCCACTGTCGTTTATAAAAGTATTATATTATTTCACTAAAGACCGTGGGCTGGTGGATTGAACATTTAGTACCGGGACGTTAAGAAACTTTTTATTGCTATACCTTGATTATAGTGGAAAAAATCATCTGTTTGAGCGAACCTTCCAAGGGTGAAGCGAGTTATGATTTTTTACACTATATAAAAGCAAGAAAAAGTTTTAGTGCCGGGACGGCGTGAAAGCCATCAGTCCACTGTCGTTTATAAAAGTATTATATTATTTCACTAAAGACCGTGGGCTGGTGGATTGAACATTTAGTACCGGGACGTTAAGAAACTTTTTATTGCTATACCTTGATTATAGTGGAAAAAATCATCTGTTTGAGCGAACCTTCCAAGGGTGAAGCGAGTTATGATTTTTTACACTATATAAAAGCAAGAAAAAGTTTTAGTGCCGGGACGGCGTGAAAGCCATCAGTCCACTGTCGTTTAAAGGTATTTCTTCACAGTATCATACACGTCGGTATGAATGGACTCAATGCTTCGTGGCTGGCCATCCTTACTGCAAACAACTTTTTTCCAGCCGTATTTGTCCGCCACCCAATTATAGGCAGCATGACATCTATGGAGATAATCCCTGTCCCTTTCGTGAATATCCTTTTTACGATCCGCATTATGGGCTGCCCGTTCATTAATTAAACGATCACTAACAGCCGGGTCCATATCAAGATATACCACCACATCAGGCACCGGCAGCTTCAGCCTGCCAAATTCAAAATCCCACAGCCAGGTAAGGAATTCCTCCCGTTCTGTTAGATCGGTCAGCTTCACCGCCTGATGGACCATATTGGAGGTGGTATATCTGTCGGCCAGGATAATCATCCCCTCCTCATAGGCCCTCTTCCAGTTTAAATGGAAGGAGGCGTACCGGTCCACGGCAAAAAAGGTGGAGGCACCGTAGGCATCCACATCCTCGGCATGTTCACCGAACCTTCCTCCCAGATACATTTTCACCAAGGCTGATGAATCAGATTTATAATCCGGGTATTCCACCTTCATCACCCTATAGCCATCCTTTGTCAAGTGCTCCATAAGGGCCTGGGTCTGGGTGGCCTTCCCGGAGCCATCCCCCGCTTCTATAGTAATCAATTTTCCCTTTGCCATATGTTACTCCTCATCCACCGTTTTCCCCGCTCCGCTGACTAAGCCTTCCTCCTGGTACCATTGGTTCCTTCCCCTTTGGGACCAGCTCATTTCATTTGGGTCCCAGGGGAAGGCTCAACAATCTGAATGTATTCCAACGAACTGTCCCCAGGGCCCACCACTCTCATACCGGCCTTCATCTGCCTCTGCACAGCCCCAATAAGCTCTGCCCTAATTTTTTCCCCGGGGCATAATACGGGCACCCCCGGTGGGTAAAAGGTCACGGTCTCTGCCGCAATACAGCCCGCTGCTTCCGTGAATTTTACTCTTTTCCTTGTTTGGTAAAAGGCCTCTCTGGGGCTTAAGGCCACCTCATTGGCGGTAAATAACCCCATTGGTACCACCGGCTTTTCTGCCCGTTCCCTGCCATGCTCTGACGCCAGAAGCTTCAGCACCGCCAACAGGCGGTGGGCCCTTTCTTCCGTATCCGCCATGGAAATGATAAACAATAAATTATTATTGTCTGACAGCTCGCACTGTACCTTGTATTCATGACGCAAAACCAGCTCAGCCTCCGGTCCCGGCAAACCGATCCCCCTCAGGTTAACAATTATTCTGGTGAAGTCAAGGGCCACGGTGGCCGTGCCCTTAAGTATTTCCTCCCCTACGCAGTACAGACCGGAAATTGTATTGATATTATCCCGCAGCCACCGGGAAAGACCTACAGCCCGTTCCAGTCGCTCCACCCCTTCAGTGGCCATCTGCAGCCGGGCAATATCCAGGGAGGCCAGCAGCAGCTGATTGGGACTGGTGGACTGAAGCAACGCCCCAGCCTCCCGTATTCTTTCACCGGAAACCCGATTACTGCCTATGTGGAGCATGGAGGTCTGGGTCAGGCTGCCCAGCACCTTATGGGTACTTTGAGCCACCACATCCGCCCCCAAATCCAGGGCCTGCCGGGGCATTCCCCCTATATTTTGGGCAAATTTCAAATGGGCCCCGTGGGCCTCATCCACCAAGAGAAGCATATTGTGGTCATGGAGAATAGCTGCTATTGCCTGCAAATCCCCTGCCATGCCGTAATAGGTGGGGTAGACCGCAATTAAGGCCCTGGCATCCGGATTTTCCGCCACCGCCTTACGCACTGCAGCAACTGACAAGGCCCCGGCTATCCCCAAGGCTTCCACAATCTCCGGAACAATGTATATGGGCTGCGCCCCGGCCAGAATTATCCCCCCAATAATGGAGCGATGGGCATTGCGGGGTACCAGCACCGTATCCCCGGGCCGAAGGGTACCAAGCAGCATGGCATGAATGGCACCGGTGGTACCGTTAATCATAAACATGGTATCCTTGGCTCCCCACAGTCCGGCTGCCAGAGCCTCCGCCTCCTTTATACAACCGGAGGGGGAATGCAGGTCATCCAGCTCCTCCATTAGAGAAACCTCCTGTCGCAATCCTTCCGGCGTTATGAGCTGCTTTAACCGGGGGTGAGCCCCCAGGCCCTGCTTATGGCCCGGGGTATGAAAAGCAAGGGCGCCGTCCCTGGCATATTTGTCCATTGCTTCAGAAATCGGCGCCTCATTTTGATTAAGTTTACTGTTATTTTCTCGGGTAATATCCTCAAGCATAAATCACAAAACCTTTATGATAATAAGCTTCCTGCGAAAGATAATTTCGCACTACGCCATTACAACGAAAGACTTATTCAGGTGGAATTTCAGGCTCCACCCTGATTTAGGGGAAGCTTGCCCCTTAACCTGGGATTAACGGGGCTGAGGGTACGGCATTTTAATATTCACCCTTGTTCCCTTCCCCGGCTCTGAGGCAATGGTAATGGAAGCACCGATAATACGCGCCCGTTCCTCCATACCGATGACCCCAAACCGGCCTTCACCAGTAGGATTACGCCGTTCCTCCGACAGGGTTTCCACATCAAAGCCCTGGCCCTGGTCAGAAACCATAATCGCCAGATGATCCGCCGTAAACAGCATACGCACGCTGGCATGATCCGTTCCCGCATGGCGGTGCACATTATTCAGTGCCTCCTGGACGATACGGAAAATCGTAACCTCCACATGCTTATCAAATTTATATTCCTTGCCATCTATCTGCAGGTCGGCATTAAGCACCTCCCGCTCAGCCAGCTTTTTGGTCAGCTGACACAGGGCCGGTATCAGCCCCAGATCATCCAGGGTCATTGGCCGCATATCAAATATTATCTGCCGCACATCCGCCAGACAGGTACGTATTTGACGACGCAGCTCCTGGAGACTGGCCTTGGCTTCATTAGGCCGGGTATCCACCAGACGCTCCACCACCGAAGCCTGATAGATGAGATTGGCCATTCCCTGGGCCGGACCATCATGAATCTCACGGGAAACCCTGAGCCGCTCGTTTTCCTGCGCCTTGATAATCTGCATCCCCAGAAATTTATTCTTGGACACGATTTCCATCTGGGTGACCACATCACTCAACTGTGACGTAAGGTAGCCAATAACCGAGCCCAGCTTGGTAGCCAACGTCTCCGCCATGCGCAGGGTCTTCTCCATGCTGTAAAGGCGCAGTTCCAACCGGTCGCGCTGACGGCGGGTCTGATATTCTTTTTCCTTGGCAATGGCCAATTTTACCTGAACAGTCTTCACTGCCTCATAGCTGGCCCGAATCCGATCCTCTGAATAATTGGAAAAATTGCCACTGACCTGAACCAGCTTTTGTTTTTCCTTCTGCTCCTCACGCACCAGCACATCCACTTCGTCCTGCAATTTACGGGTCTGTTCCTTAAGCTCCTGCAGCATCTTGCGGGTAGACTCCACGTCATCCTTGGTATTTTCGTATATCTCAAAAATCTGGCCCTTGCTGCCCTCCATGGACTCTATGCTCTGCTTAAAGGCATCACGAAGCAGACGTTCACCTTGACCATCATCTATATCAAAGCCTTCTGATAAATTGATGTTCACGTTCCAAAAACCTCCCACTCTTCCTTAGATTAATTGTAACGTAAACCCCATTGCAATGCAAAGTATTTTTCGCAGATGATCGAACTATCTTTGCCACCACTTTATACTGAAGGTCAAAATGAGACTTGCATTTAATTAAGAATACTATTAAAATCGTATATGGTTATGTCTATTTTTCATACAAGGAGAGTTCGCAGTTTATGGGTATATTTGACAGATTTTTACCAAAGAAAAAACCAGTTGAGATAAAAAACAACATTCCCAAGGAAAAGGAAAGCATCAAAAAATCCTTTGGCGTATATTGCAACAAAAATCACGGCACCAAGGGCGAAAAGCTTTGTCCGAAGTGTACTGCTCTCTTGGCCATTGTCGT
>NZ_CAMYWM010000121.1 GCF_947302755.1 uncultured Anaerovibrio sp. | reverse complement strand
AAATTATTACCTCCGATAATTTATACTTATCGGAAGTAAAATGGATATTGTCGGATAATAACTGGTATTATCCCCCAGTAATCATGGGCTTAGAGGCTATTTTATGAAAAATCGGCTAAACCCACCCTAAAGGAATCTTTGGAGGAATACTAACCAACATGTGTATGTGGTCATGCATTAACTGACTTTCTATTATTTCTACGCCTTTGTAACTACATAGCTGCCTCAATATTCTTCCTTATATTGATTATAAAAACTATCTTGGATATACATTGACAATCCCTCAATTTTTGATATACAATGAATATCAAGAAAGGACGTGATATTATGGATATAGTATTAAATAAATGGGGAAACAGTTTAGGGCTTAGAATCCCCCGTGAATTAACGGAAACATTTAATTTTCAACCTGGTAGTCGTGTTAATATCACTGCACAAGATTCTCAAATCATCATAAAACCTGTTAGTTCTATAGAATCTCTCTTTGAATCACGTTATGGTAAAGCCATGAACTCAATCAGTCGTGAAGAAATAGGAACTTATGATGAAATATCTTGGGGTAATGATACTGGAGGCGAAATTATCGAATGAAACAGGGAGATATTATTTTGGTAAATTTTAATCCTGTCTCCGGACACGAACAAGGAAATTTCCGACCAGCTTTAATTATTGATCGGGATGATGTTCCTCTTCCTAGTAACCTCCATATTGTTATACCAATAACAACAAAGACTAAAAATTATCCTCTTGAGTTACCTTTACCAGAAATCTTGAAAACGAAAGGATTTGCTCTTCCTTTTCAGATCAGAGTGTTGGATGTAATTAGCAGAAAGGCCAGTGTAGTTGAACATGCTCCACAGGATTTTGTTGAACAATGCTGCAACATTACTTCACAGCTTATAAAAGCATAATATTTGAAAATTGCCTATGCAGCTTCACTCCCGTACCAATGTATACGTATTCCTGCCACCCTGGTCAACACCATTGAAATATGTTGTTTTATTCATTCCATAATGAACAGCATAGGTTATTCCGCCGCCCCCATCATGCGTTCCAATCACCTGTATATCACCAGTTGTGGGAATGGTAAAGGAAACGGGCTTATTTCTTATCATGAAAGGTTCTCCTAAAGGGGTGCCATTAGCTATAATTTGCACGTAATCCCCATCCTCGGCGGCGTAGTCCCATACCAATAGGCTTGTTTCCGGCCGTTCATCAGAGTGCGTGATGGTAATATCTCCACCAACATAATTTCCATCTTTATCCAATAATTTGGTTCCTGGGGCCAATGTGGTAGAGATATGACTTTCCAAAGCCTCTTGGGCAGCTGGACTGTAATCCACCTTTGCTGTAGTAGATAAATTGAAAGCATAAAATAAGCCTGCTAATAAAAGTGCTAATAATACCCAGCCTCCTTTTTTTACCCTCTTGGCAAATGGGTTCTCATCACTTTCTTCCTTATCTTCTTTCTTGCCTACATTATCAAAATTATTCCTTGATCCATTATGCTGTCCAGTTTCTGTTGGTGCTTTATTATTCTGATTAGGAGTACCATTATTAAATAAATCACCCTGAATTGCTGGTTTATATACTGATTTATTTTTTGCGTCGTTCATATTAGCTCACCTTCTGTAAATATGCTTTCTTGCTGTCTTTCTGCTAAACCATAGGTTTTTTATGCAAGTATAAGCACATAATATAGCGACAAACAATCACCTGAATAATCATTAAAAGAACTGTAATCTCATGGCGCGGGCTGCTGATAACAGAAAATCCCTGTTCCAGAATAAACTCAGCCAATGCCACTATAAAAAGGTTCATCATCAGAATCATGGTAAATGGATACAGCCATGGAAATATCTGAAAAATATCTCTAAGGCCAGGTACGAGACATGTAATCCCAATAAAAAAACACATGGAACCAAATGCCTTAAATCCAATTGTAGTCCCCACAAAACCGCTGTTAATCATCGCCGGAATATCGTGAAAAGTAAGCATCAGTATTACAATTCCTACAAAAAACAACATAAAAACTAAATTCAGTAACCAGGAATATACTATAAATTTTATCAGTGCATTTCCCATATCACTATACCTCCTGAATATCATCTTTCGTAATAGTGATTAAGTCCTCCCTGGATAATTTGGCTTCACTGCTAAGCCGTAGGGCCTGATTGTTTAATGAACGTTCAAAAATATTACGCACATAGCGGCCGTTGCCAAAATGCTTATCCTGCTTTGCGGCAATAAGATGGTCACGCAACAGCTTTTTCCCTTCATCATTCAATGTATATCCACTTGCGGTATACATTCCGTCGGCAATTTCCATAAGCTCATCAACAGTATAATCCGGGAATTCAATAATATTGGGGAACCGTGAATGCAGCCCGACATTTTTCGTCAGAAAATGCTTCATATCATCACGGTAGCCAGCTAAAATCACCACTAAATTATCCCGGTTATCATCCATCATTTTTACCAGAGTATCAATGGCTTCCTGTCCAAAATCGTTTTGTCCCCCCTGGGCCAATGAATATGCCTCGTCAATAAATAATACACCGCCTAAGGCACTTTCGATTACCTCCCGTGTTTTGATGGCGGTCTGTCCCACATAGCCAGCCACTATTCCGGAGCGGTCCGTCTCCACCAGATTATTGGATTTTATTACATTCAAATTGTACAAAACATTTGCCACAGTTCTTGCCATCATGGTTTTGCCGGTACCTGGGTTGCCGGTAAAAATCATATGCATGGTTTGAATATTATCCACCTTAAGCCCCAGCCTCTTCCGCTCACCCTGCAACCTGAGACGGGCATTTAGGCTGCGAATGTATTTTTTTACAGACTCCAAACCTATGACCGTGTTAAATTCCTGTTCCAAATCAAATGCCGGCATATTGGCAAAGCCAAAGTCCTCCGGTATCAGAAGCTCCAAATTATCATTGGGATTTTTTATAATACGCTGTGATTGATTTAATATAGCTCGTTCAATTATATTCCGTACTAACCGGCCGTTACCGCTATCCTTTTTCCCTTTTATCTGGGAACTTTCAAACTCATGGCGTAATCCCTCCTCGCATGAGGCCGCCAGACTGTAGCCCTTGGATTTTACGGTAATTTTGGCGATTTCATACATTTCATCTACAGTGTAATCATCAAAATGTACTATATTAGGAAATCTGGAGCTTAAGCCGGAGTTAGATTTGAGGAAATCCTTCATTTCCTCCTCGTAGCCAGCCAGGATAACCACCAGATTATCCCGATTATCCTCCATAGCCTTTACCAGAGTATCAATTGACTCCAAGCCAAAGGTATCCCCCTGGTCACGGCACAAGGCATACGCCTCGTCAATGAACAACACGCCGCCCAGTGCGCTTTTTATTACCTCCGAGGTTTTTATGGCCGTATGACCTACATATTGGCCAACCAAATCTGATCGGGTCACAAAGATGGCCGGAGGAAAGTAGGCCAATGGATTTCAGATATTTGGCCACTATTCTGGCGATGGTGGTTTTTCCCGTGCCCGGATTACCGGTAAATTTGTATAATCAAAAAAATTAAGGATAGTACCGTCATTCAAGGTAACAATATATCCATCATTGTAGGTTATTTTACCTTCAGAAGTATTTGTAATCTTTTTTTGCAATACCATTTCGGTCAAAGGTTCATATAGCTGCTCATCAATGTATTCAGATAATGCTTTTACTCCACTATTTACTTTGTACTGTGTAATAATTTTATTAATTAATGTATTGTCAAATAAAATTTAAATGTTTAAATTTTTATTACATTTAAACATAAAATCAATTAATATTTTTGTTGCCAAACTTACTTTTTGCTCCTGTGAGAATGGCTCCAGAACAATAGTATCACTGATTTCTTTAATAAATTTGTTGCCCAATGAAGAGATTACCTGACTCTCATCAATGGTTGATGTAAAAATGAAGAATTTGCCATTGGCGGAAATCTGTGAAATAAGGCCCTTATCCAATACTCCGAATGCCTCCATCAGAGTACCATTAAGAAACATATATCGTTTAGAAAGTTTATAACCTCCTTCTGTTATAAGCTGATATAATATATCCAGCTGTGAAGGTGAGGCTTTTTCTATATTCTCAAAAGCCACTGATTCGCCCTTGGAATTTAACGCTTTGTATAAATCAGACATAAAAAGGTTGTTTGTAGAGTCCGCATTATAATCAGAAAAATTCATTTTAGCAATGCTTGCATTTTTAAATATTCCCTTCTTTTTTAAAGCATTACTAATACACTGCACGCCATAAATTTTCCCCCTGCTTTCCGGCCCAATAATAAGTATTACATTACGAGGCTTATTTTTATCAAAACCGCGAATATAAGGCCGTTCAAAAGCCTTGCACATAGCTGCTATATTCTTTTGGGAGCCTATCCAATTTGTTTCTTAAAGATAATTTCAAATCGGCAAATTTATTATTTATTGGCGATACAGCTTTATTTTTTGTTTTAACCACGTTACTTTCCTTGGGATATTTCGGAGGAAGCACCGGCATCGGTATATTATAATTTGGGTCATTTGCCGGTGCAGGCATAGCCGTACCATTGTAATTGCCGGTGGAAAATGTTGGCTGGTTGTGCATTAAGGTCTTTTCATTATAAATAAATCCATGTTTCCGTATACAATCTATTATCTGATATTCTGGAAACCAGAATTTTAATATTTTTTCGATTCTCTCATTCATAATATGCACCTTAAAATGAAATAGTTTGCAGAAAATTTATCCTCTGTCATTTATTATAGCACAAGCCAAAAAAGCTGTGGCAGGATATATGATAATATCCCGTCACAGCTCTTTTAGATTCGGTGGATTGACTGCAATATTTGGCTGCCTCAGCCCCGTCGGCCACATAGACCTATATATTCCATACAGGAAAATAAGGAGCTAATATTAACGGCTGCCTCAGCCCAGTCGGCAGACCTATATATTCGGTGGATTGACTGGAATATTTGGTCCTTGCCCACTTCGATCCAAAGGCAGATTACAGCTCCGATGAATAAGCTTCATTGCACCCAATAGCTTACCAATAATTCGTTATTTAAAATCAACGAATTCATTTATCCTGGCCCCGCCTTTGGTCATGGGTTCCACAAAGCTTCTATGGAGATTTACCACGATTACATGGGGCTTATCCGCTTCGCTGAGGCACTTGTTAAAGGCCACGGCAAAATCGTCCGGTGTGGATACGCTGTAGGCGTCAATGCCGAAGCTTTTGGCATAGGCCGCATAATCCATGTTGTAGTCAAATTCGCAGGCGATATACCGTTTATCATAGAATACGGTCTGGAGCTGGCGAATCATGCCCAGGCTGGTATTGTTTACGATGATGGAAATAATTGGCAGATTTAGTCTGGCAATGGTGTAATATTCATTACCCGTCATCTTTATGCCGCCATCGCCGGCCACATGAATTACCCGACGCCTGCTGCCCTGGCTGACATAGGCCACCTGGGCACCCATGGCTGCCGGCAGGCCATAGCCCATGGTGCCAAGACCGCCGGAGGTAAACCAGGTCCGGGGCTCCTCCACCCGCAAATGCAATGCACACCACATCTGATGCTGTCCCACATCCGTGGCAAAGGCAAATTCCTTCCCGGCGGTGGCCTTGGCAATATGATGCAATGCCCACGGCAGGGTCAGGCGGTTTACATCATAGTCATAGGCAAATTCCGTATTCCAGGACCGGATTTCCTCCCACCATTTATCCAGCTTTTTCGTCGGTTCACGGCGCATAAGCATGGCCAATATAGTCCGCATATCACCGGCCAGGCCAATGGAGCTGGGAATATTTTTATCTATTTCTGCCGGGTCAATATCTATATGAATAAATTTGGTATTGGCCGTGTATTTATCCACGTTGCCCGTCAGCCGATCGGCGAACCGGCTGCCCAGGGATATGACTAAATCAGCCTTATACACGGCACTGTTGGCGGCCTTTTTACCATGCATTCCGGTAAAGCCCAGCACATTAGGATGGGACATGGGTACCCCGCCAATACCCATTAGGGTAAAGACGATTGGCAGGTTAAAATGCTCGGAAAAGGCAATAACCTCCTTGGTAGTACCCGCCGAAATAACCCCGCCGCCCACGATGATTACCGGTCTTTCTGCATCGCAGATGACCTGGGCCGCCTCTGCCGCACAAATTTTAAAATCTGCATCCGGCTCCCCTAATTTTTTCGGTACCTCCTCCACCTTGGGAAAGGGTGCCTCATTTAGCAGAATGTCCTTGGGGATATCCACCAATACAGGGCCTGGGCGGCCGCTTTTGGCTATTTTAAAGGCTTCTCTTAGGGTTTCGGCCAGCAGCTTGGGATTTTTTACCTTAAAATTATGCTTGGTAATAGGCATAGTGACGCCCATGATATCCGTTTCCTGAAAGGAATCCGTGCCCAACAGGCTGGTATCCACCTGGCCCGTTATGGCCACTATGGGAATGGAATCCATAAAGGCAGTGGCAATACCCGTTACCAGATTAGTAGCCCCGGGACCGGAGGTGGCAATACATACCCCCACCTTGCCTGTGGCCCGGGCGTAGCCGTCTGCTGCATGGGCCGCATTCTGCTCATGGGTTACCAATATCTGATTTATATTTTTCTCATCATATAGGGCATCATACAGAGGAAGAATCATCCCTCCCGGATAACCAAACAGGGTATCAATCTCCTGTTCCTTTAATATTTCAACAACTATCTGAGCACCCTTCATGTGAGCATTCCTCCATTAGAGATTAGAGGCAGTCGATTACTGCCTGAGTCATTGCGGCTGTATCCGCCTTTTTAAAGCCCTCGTGCCAAAGATCAGCGGTACGCCAGCCGGCGGCCAGTGCCTTGTCGCAGGCCTCTTCAATGGCCCTTGCTGCTGCTTCCTCCTTCAGGGAATATCTGAGGAGCATGGCGGCAGACAGAATTGTGCCCACCGGGTTGGCAATTCCCTGACCGGCAATATCCGGTGCGGAACCGTGGATTGGCTCGTAAAGGGAGGTGAGCTCACCGATGGAGGCTGATGGCATCATACCGATGGAGCCGCCTAACACAGCCGCCTCGTCACTTAAAATATCGCCAAATAAATTGCCGGTTAAAATTACATCAAACTGGGTCGGCCGTACTGCCAGCTGCATGGCTGTATTATCCACATAGAGATTGTTGAGCTCCACATCAGGATAATCCTTGGCCACCTGGGCCACCGTCCGACGCCAAAGTCGGGAGGTGGCCAACACATTGGCCTTGTCCACAGAGGTTACCTTGCCCCGGCGCAGTTTGGCGGTTTCAAAGGCCAGTCTGGCAATGCGCTGTACCTCGGGAACGGAATAGTTTTCCAAATCCCAGGCCCGTTCAGCTCCATTGTGAAGCTCCGACTCGCACTTATCACCGAAGTAAATGCCCCCCACCAGCTCCCGGACTATGACGATATCACAGCCCTTGATGCGGTCCGGCTTTAAAGGGGAATACTCCACCAGAGCATCAGCCACCTTTACGGGACGAAGGTTGGCATAGAGTCCCAGTCCCTTTCTAAGTCCTAAAATGGCCTTTTCCGGACGGAGGCCAGGCTCCACATTATCCCATTTATCGCCGCCTACAGCCCCAAACAGAACCCCGTCCGCATTTTTGCAGGCCTCCAGGGTATCATCGGGCAGGGGTACCCCAAATTTATCGTAGGCC
>NZ_CAMYWM010000120.1 GCF_947302755.1 uncultured Anaerovibrio sp. | reverse complement strand
AGCGTGGGCGTGGGCCTGTTCAGCTTCCTGGGCTCGCTGATTCCGGCGATCCGGAATACGGATCTTTTCATGGGCGTCAGCGGCGCAATAAACACGCCGGGAGTCAGCATCGGGATCTCGATCGTGTTTGTCATCATAGCAGCGCTGTTTTTGCTGGTCGACTTTGACACGATTGAACGCTGCGTGGAAAACGGAGTGGATAAACAATACGAATGGATGGCCGCCTGGGGACTTGCCTCAAATGGTGCATCCCACTTGGTTATTTCACCAGTAGATTTATTTAGCTTCAAAAATTGATTTCCCCAATTCGGCACTATATACAGATACTTCTCGTTATAGGCCGTAGAACCAAGAGGCTGTATGTCACACTCATAATGCATTCCCGGATGATAGCAGGTAAAGCCCTCTGGAAATCCACAATACTTTTTAATACTGTCATTATTCGGGTTCCATTTCCAGATTTCCTGCCCCTGGGCTGCGTACATCCAAATATAATCTCCATCTGGAAACAATACATTAAATCCGCCTTGTGAGCGATTCGGTTCAAGTTCACGGACATCAACAGAAAGTGTTTTGGGGTCAACTATAAGCTGCTTGGCACTAGTGATAGCTGAAATATATAGTTTATCCTTAAATACACAGGAGCCACCAGCCAGCCATACATCGTTGAACTGCACGCTGACAATGCCTTTCATACCATCAATATATGATACTGTATCATCTCTGGTGTCAAGACATACAAGAGCAGGATAACGCAATGGTAACAAAAAAATCTTATCTCCAACCATACGGGAGCCGGCAAACAGGCCACCATGATTTTCTTCATTTCTCAAAGGAATGGTTTTAATAATTTTGTGGTCCTGTATAACCAAGATATTCTGTATGCTTGAAGGACACACATAAATCTTATCATCCTTAACCCAAACTGTGCTGTAATAACCACCATCTTGATCATCATGGAGGCGGCAATAAAATTCGTAGTTATAATCATGATTTGGTGAATGAAGCAGGCAGTTATTCCAGGTTATAATCCAATCTCCTATATAATGGGCAAATCCGTTAACAGCCTTCCCCCGCCAATCCTCAGGCTCTGGGAGCTCGTGTATCTGATTATCCAATGCAAAGATTGGTTTTCCAGCCACGCCAAATAAGGACGTAACACTTGTACCAATGTCGCCAATATACACGTCAGACCAGGCAATGGCCGTTTCAATAAGCGGTGTATCATCATAAATTCCAATATCGTGACTTATAAAGAAATTCAATAATTTCTCATATTCCGGAATCGCAGGCTGGCGAATGGATTTTATTGTGGAGAAAAGCAATGGATGTGGGCGCCACAACAAGCAAGCATCATTCCTCTTTGCAAACATGTTGAACACATAGGCCATTTTTTGTAAAAAGGCCCCAGTATCTGCCATCAGTCCTCCCAAACTGGTATTAAAGAAATAAACCTTCTTCCCCCGCATCTTCTCCACCCACTCCTGAGGTGGTGCCGGTGGATTCTGACAATAATTAATCACTTTATCAAACTTAGGAGAGCCTAAAGGATAAACCTTATGCCGAATGGATTCATCAAAAAATCCCACCAGGCGCTCTGCTTGCACAAATATTGCTTCCACATGCTCATAGGCCGGAAGCATTGCCTGACTTTCTGCCATACCACCAGTAGTACTGTAATAAGGAATATAATATAAATGCTTGGTGGCATGCTTCAATTCCCGGGAACAGTAATTACTGTCAATGGCTGCAACAAAGTTGGCATCATCATAGGGATTATGAATAAAAATAGCATCTGGCTGAAGCTCTTTAAGCCTCTCCAAGGTATACTCATGCCAATCGAGAACCGGAACATAATCAGGGAA
This sequence comes from uncultured Anaerovibrio sp., assembly GCF_947302755.1. Taxonomy (GTDB): domain Bacteria; phylum Bacillota; class Negativicutes; order Selenomonadales; family Selenomonadaceae; genus Anaerovibrio. Next base: position 5,919 of record NZ_CAMYWM010000120.1, on the reverse strand, counting down.
CAAATCTGCTTCACAACGTCTTTCCCCAATCTCGCCATCAGAATTGCGCTCATAATATGGAATGGGCACCACATAGGCATTACAATGCTCTTTGTCATCCACAGCCGCCTGCCATACGCTTTCCAGGCTATCCCACATGGATGCCTTATAAGGCAGGAAAAAGATTTCCTTTTTTATGTATACCTCATCCCGAAGATATTGCTGTACGCATTCCACTATCTCCTGGCAAAGAGCACGGCACTGGCCCAAATCATCAGAATCAAGCTGCTGCCAATCCGTTTCCTCTATTATCTGCCCCAAGGAGCCAACCATATCATGGTACTGTTCATAACGTACAGCAGGCAGATCTTTCTCGCATTTGTCGTCAACACTCTGCAAAATATCCAGCACCATCTGGCGTTGTTCCCTATTTTGCCAGTCTATCTGCTGAAAAATCTGCAGCAAAGATGCTAGAAGCTCTATTAGTTCCTTTTGTACTGCCCTATCCATCATATACAACACGCCCTATCTAAGCTCTTAGCCGCTTTAATAACTCATCAGCCATATATTTCATTGCTTCATCATTTGGGTGCAGAGCCACGCCGGCATGATTAACAATATATGGTTTACCGTCATCCCCATAGACAGTGGCCCCCATCCCCACACGATACTCTTTTCCTTGTATGAACTTAAGGGAAATATATTCAGCGGATACTAATGAGCATATTTTTTCTTTTATTTCGTCCAACAAATCATTTTTCCAAATATTTCCATAAACAAAAATACGTTTATCAGGGGAGGAGTTTTCACGGATGTAGCTCATCAATTCATAGAAATCATCGACCATCGCCTTCATATCCGTCAGTTCATTTGTATTTTCCCCTAACTGAACAATTATAAATTCATACTTGCTAAAATCATATTTATCCAATAATTGCAAAGTTTCCTGACGGTCGTAGGATTGAATTTCCCAGATGGAAAACTGTGCTATCTCTGGCTCTATAGGAGTATCACCTCTAAGACCTTTTGCTATAAGATGCGCATAATCATTCTCTTTTCTTGAAGCGCCCATCCCCCATTCGCCATGCCAATAACTGCATTTTCCATGATAAGCTATTGAATTGCCAATAACCAAAAATTTTCTTGCTGCTTTTCCCGAAGTCAGCCCCCAAAAGTCGTTTATTTGTTGCTCCATCAGAAGATTAATATCATTCTTTTGCTGCCAGCATTTTGCCCATTCCACAGTCTTGGCGATAGCCTCGTCAATGTGCCACTTTGGCTGCCAATTTAATGCTGCCTTAAACTTCGAACAGTCCAGCTTTAGGAAATTCGCCTCATGGGGTCCTTCCACATGCACATCCTCCCAGGATGCTCCCTTGCCCCATTTTCTGCAAAACAGCGAAACAAGTGCGCCTGTGTTAACACAGTCACACTCATCAGGTCCCACATTATATGAATCCGCCAGATCAATATTATCATACTGCTTTTGGGCCAAGAGAATGTATGCATACAAGGGCTCTAATACATGCTGATATGGTCTGGTAGAAAACGGATTTCTTACCGAAATAACTTCATTATTGTACACAGCCCGAATACAATCAGGAATAATACGATTTACAGAAAAGTCGCCACCCCCAATAACATTACCGGCCCTGGCAGTGGATATGGCTATTGCACGATTAGCAAAGAAGCTCTTTTTGTAGCTGGAGGTTACCAATTCAGAGCAGCTTTTACTGTTGGAATAGGGGTCAAAGCCATTAAGGGGCTCATCCTCGCGATAGCCCCATGCCCATTCTTTATTCTCATAAACCTTGTCCGTGGTGATATTCACTACAGAACACACACTTTCCGTCTGGCGAATACATTCCATCAGATTAACAGTGCCCATAACATTAGTGCAGTAGGTACCCACCGGGTCCTTATAGCTTAGAGTTACAATAGGCTGAGCCGCCAAGTGAAACACAATCTCTGGCTGGAAATCCTGAAAGACCTTATGCAGCTTTTCCAAATCCCGCACATCGCCAACAACTGTCTTCACACGACCGCCAAAGTCCAGACTATCAAATACTTTTTTTCCTTCTTCAGTTGGAAAATCAATAGAATATCCCAGCACATGGGCCCCCAGCATTGAGAGAATCTTGCAGAGCCACATTCCCTTAAAACCAGTATGACCAGTTATTAATACCTTTTTATTTTTATAGAAATTATCCACTACGAAACAACCTCCCATGACAGAGCTTAAAGTTCCAAGGATTCCACACAATCATAAACGGATAAATTATCTAAATCAGCTTCCTAAAGGAGTTCCGTAGGAAATACCAGAAATAAATTTTGTGGTAAAATTATTTTTAAAATATCTTTTTCTTTCCATTTATAATTTTCAATCATTTCCGACAGATGTAAATCTTGCGGTACGCTTCTAAGCAACATTCCAGAAACGCCTCCTGTCAAATTATATGGTGTATCCTTTATTGCATTCCAAATATCAAGTCCAGAACGTGCCGAAAAAGAATCTGCCACAACATCCACCCCAGGGTAGTCACTGCTATTAGAATAAGTTAAGTTAATATTGAACTCCTTGTGAATATATAAAGCAGCAGCTTCTCTCTCCAAGCAATCCGGGATGAATTTTCTTCCAGGACTCACCAGCTTTACAAAGCCTTTAGGCGTTACATCATCATTTAACCCCACAATTGAAATTCTGCTGTCACATGTTAAAAGAGCTTTCTTTACTTCTTCATCTATATCATCAGCAGCAATTATAACAAGCTCCCACTTCTGCAGGGTTTGATTTAGCAGACTGCCTATAGTATCCACAGCAGCATCAACATCCAGACTCAACGGCATAATAATCGTTACAGGGGATATCTTATCAATAGCCTTCTCTATGGCATATCTATCACATATTTTTTCAGCCAGCTTCATCACTCTTGAAAGTACATTGATAGGTCTGGAATCTGTATATTTCAATTGGATATTCTGAGAATAGAGCTTACCTACAAATTGACTTTCAGGAATAGTGGGAATTGCATAATCGTTGTCATAAATTTTATCAAAAGCCTTCTTCCATCCTCCTGCGGATATAGTTGTTGCAGAATATTTCATTACATTAGTCAACCAACCCACAGCATTTTTAGACATATACTGCCCCTGACTTCTATATGGAAAATGAGCTAATATGAAATCCAAAGATCTCGGGGAGGGCACTATGTGTTCCGCTCCATTATCTGCTTTTACTATTAATCCGTGCTGTCCCTGAATCAATCGTACATCTTGATTTCTGACAAAGCTCCCCCTAACCATAATCTTGGTCATAGCATTTTCGGTTTTTGATCGATTGCACAATCTATTTAGTAAAAATACATCTCTATCATGCTCTGTATCGACCAATTCATGCTCCATCCAATTTAAAGATATGACATCCTCTGTAATCTCTCCGATAATAGAACGGCAATCAGCACCATCCCTTGGAATTAAAAATTCATCTATATCAAAAGGCAAAATCCAATCAGCATCCAATTCATTGGCAGCTACTTTAACAAGATTAGTCATTACCTCAGCTTGAATATACTCAATTGAAGAAAATTGGTCAACAATTAATGATGGATATTCTGATTGTAATTCACCAAGTATTTTACCTGTATCATCATCACTGTTATGATCAACAATAATCATCCCATCCACAAATGTCATATAATATCGCACAAAACTCTCGATAATATCGGCTTCATTCTTTGCCATGGATACTACAATAATTTTGTCCAATGCCATTAGACCTCCCTGCAATAGATATGTATTCAATACTGTTTTGTTACAACATTTTCATAATAATCAACCATTAAATATTTTAGTCATAATTAGACAATATTTCATCAATATTTTTATCATAATTAGCTGTACTTAACTGAATATCACATACAGAAATATTATTGCTCCATAGCTTATTGGTAAACAATCTATGCTTCTTTACGAGTGCACTAATAAAATCATCTCCAAAGAGTTTAATGAGTGGCAAGTAATTAAATACCCACCCTACATCAAAGGCCTTTAATGCTGGATCCCATTTATCAGGCCACAATATATTCAGCTTAATTCTGTCTGAAGTATTCAAGGCACACACACTTTGGCTTATTCTTAGTCAAAAGCTCCATGCGGCTGCCACGCCCACCAGCTTGTATTACAATGTAATCTATCAAAAGTACATTCCTCCTAAATTTCATGGCAGTAAATGACTCTATTCAAAAATCTCATCCTCATATCCATAGACCAACTTTGCACCATAATCACAGGCTATGTCACTCAATACCAATGTTTGATAATTCTTTGTCATAATTAGGTAATCTATATTGGGCAGTACATCCAATGGTGGTTTGCCATTACCTTTATATTGTATAACCTGGGAGCCATCTTCCGCACTGTAATGCATTGCTTGTAGTGTACTATCAATGACTCCACCATATTCATACACATCTATTATCAAAATCGACTTTTGCTTTTTTCTTACTAGAAACTGCTTTAGCACATTGTTCATAAGAATATCTACTTCATTTGTATCATCCTCATACTGAAGTGATACAAAATATATACCAAAGCCAACGGATTTCAAATCTTTTAGTTCTTGTGCTAAACCTATGGAAACAGCCTCATACTCATCGCTATAGTTCTCATCTGCAAAAGACATCACATCATCCATAGTCTTAGGCAATGTAAGGCTCTTAATCTTTTCCACAGGCCAGTACCACCATTTAATTTTCTGTAATTTCTCAATTACTTCTTTAGGAAATCTGTATTTGATAACCTTTGCTGGTACACCTGCAACTACTGCATAAGGTGGGACATCCTTCGTCACCACAGTGCGTGCTCCTATAACCGCACCATTCCCTATATGAACACCACCCATAATAGTACACCCAAAGCCAATCCATACATCATGACCAATAACAATTTGTTGTTTGGTTCCACCTACCTTATTGGCAAAATAATCTTTCAGCGGATCCTGACTGCTGTCACAATCAAGCTGCCCGATGGGGTATGTGGTAAGTCCATGAATTTCATGTTCCATCCCCAGTAAGAATACGTTTTCGTATGATATGGAGCAGTAATTTCCAATCATAAGATGGCCAGCACTAGTACTTGCATCAAAATAAGAACCACCAATATAACTACCTCTACCTATAGTAACTATATGGTGATCATAATGAACATATTTACGAACCGCTGACGGAAACGGTTCTCCTATCAACAATTGTGTTCTCACATTATCGCCTCTAAAAACCTGTATTAGGTTATTTATATTTCCCTTCACCACATATCATGATACACCACAAACAAAAAAGAAATTCGTTTCCACGGTTTCCTCGGTCATTTCCGCGAACGGAATTAATTCCCCATCATGTAATGTATAACAGGAATATCCCAATGATTGCATGTACTCAATTATCTCATTAGGATGATAACCAAACCTTGCCGCATGCTTACGCAACATTTCACAATAAACAGTAGGATGATATTTTTTTAGTACTTCTGCTCCGCCAAGCAAGACATTTTTTTCATTACCCTCCACATCTATTTTAATGAAGTTTACTCTATCAATATTGTTTTCTACTACATATTCATCCAAGGTTGTTACCTTACATTCAACCTTATCCATTTTCTTAACCCCGGTGTAATGACCATCCACACTTTCCTGCATATAGAACTCGTCCATATTGGGTTGCATGGAAGCAGCCTCATTCTCTCCAGGCAGATAAAAATCAAAAGTACCAGCCTTATCAGACATTCCTACATTTACGGGATATATTTTTTCCGGCAATCCGTTTAATTCAAGATTATGCTTCATTTTGGCAAAGGTATCCGGCAATGGTTCGAAAGCATATATTTTACTCACTCAACTTTCCCACCACAAAAATAAAGCCAATTCCTTGAAAATATTGGTGTCGC
>NZ_CAMYWM010000119.1 GCF_947302755.1 uncultured Anaerovibrio sp. | reverse complement strand
CCCGTATACTTTAAGAGGGGCCCAGGTGCGGGATGGCAATAAATGGGCCCACTATATCATGGAGGCCCAGACACGGTATGGCAAGGATGTGCAGGTAACCTTTCAGGCCCATAACTGGCCACATTGGGGCAATAAGGTTATTAAGGATTATATGACCAACACCGCCTTGGCCTACAAATTTATAAATGATCAGACCCTGTTCTATATAAATCAGGGCTTAACTCAAAATGAGATTGCCTATAAGCTCAGGCTGCCGGATCCCTTGGAGAAGGTGTGGTATACCCGTCAATACTATGGTACTGTAGCCCATAACTCCAAGGCGGTTTATGAGCGGTATATGGGCTGGTATGATGCCAATCCGGTAAATCTGAACAAGCTGCCGCCGGAGGATACGGCGATAAAGACGGTAGAGTACATGGGGGGCAGCAAGGCCATATTGGAAAAGGCCAGGAAGGATTATGAGGAAGGGAAATACCAGTGGGTAGCTGAGGTCACCAATCACATTGTATTTGCCGAGCCAAATAATCAGGAGGCCCGGGATTTGTGTGCCGATGCCATGGAGCAGCTGGCTTATCAGGCCGAATCCGGCACATGGCGCAATGCCTACCTGTGCGGGGCCAAGGAGCTTAGGGATGGTTCGATTCCATTCGCCAATGTGGGGGGCAGTACAGATGTACGTACGAAGATGAATTCGGAGCTGATGCTGGATTATATAGGCATTTGTCTTGACAATAATGCCGCCCAGGATTTGAATTTTACGGCAAATCTCAATTTGACGGATACAGGCGAAAAGTATCTGCTTACGGTTAAATCCGGTGTTCTGGTATATCAGAAGGGCATTCAATCCCCTACAGCCGATGCTACGTGGATAATGCCAAAGGAGGGGCTCTTCACCATTTTGTCCAAGAACAAGGAGCTTCAAAAGAAGTTCGTTCAGGAGGGCAATAAGGAGCTGTTGGGCCAGCTGACTGACAAGATAGTTATTTTTAACACCTATTTCCCGATTATTGAACCATAAAGGTAATGAGGCTGTCCTCTGATTTAATTATCAGGGGGCAGTTTTTTAGTTGACATTCAAGCTTTTCACATGAAAAATCCGTGTGAGTCCCGGAAACCTGTATATTTCCGGTATGGGAGGTTTGAGTCATATTTTTTATCCATAGGCAGGAATGACCCTTCTGGTGTGGAATATTATACACAAACATAATATACAAACTCGGCTTCGGCTGTGGAATTTGGCGTCATAGGCCAGCAATTCCGTAAGGAGGTGCAGTATGATGAAAAAAGTACAACCGGCAGTTAAAAAGGAAATAGTATTATTCGATTTTGGACAGACCATTACTGTGCAGGCGATTGTTCAGAGCCTGGAGAATATGGGCTATACTGTACATTCAGCAGTGGCCGGTTCCTGGAATATGTATCAGTACATCAATGATTCGTCGGTGTTTGTGCTCCATTTGGGAGAGGGCGTGCTGTTCAGTGAACGTAAGCAGGAGGAATTGGTAAACATCATTAAAAACCTGCGGGCCAGGCGGCGAAAAATTATTATTGTGGGTGAAATAACCTTTCATCATGATGTGGTGGAGTTTTTGCCTGAGCTGGGGTACTATCCATGGTTTGACAAGCCGGTGAATATGGATAAATTTGAAGAAGTGGTAAATGCCTTTGAGGAACAAAAGAACGTAAAGGAAAAAATATTGGTGGTGGACGATGATCCGGCATTTTGCAAGATGATTCGCAGCAATTTGATGGGAATATTCCAGGTAAGTGTTGTCACCTCGGGAAAACAGGCCATCACCTTTTTGAGCCAAAATAAGGTAGACCTTGTGCTGCTGGATTACAATATGCCGGAGATGCCGGGGCCGGAGGTACTGAAGGCACTGCGCTCCAATAAGGAGACCAAAAACCTTCCGGTGGCCTTTCTTACCGGAATCGACAAGAAGGAATCCATTAGCCAGGTGCTGGCTCTGAAGCCTCAGGGCTATATTTTGAAGTCCGCCACCAAGGAGGCTTTGATAAGCAAAATTGATGATGTATTAAGGGCAAATCCTTCTCAGGCGTGATATGGGGTGATATTATGCCACATTTGACCATTGCAGCGTACTTGTTGGCTATTGCAGTTATAATTGTTGTATCCTATTTAGCCATAAGACATAATAAACGAAAGGATCAGGTATCCAGGCAACTATATCATCAGCTCAGTGCCACCACCAAGCTGTATGTTTTCGTGCAGGAATTTGATATTATCAACGATACCTATATTGATATTGAAGTGGATGAAGAAAATGCCAGCGATTCGAAGGTTATTGAACACAGTGGTGCCCAGGCAGCCCTGATTTTTCGCATGAAGGAGCATCTGGACCCGTCCTGGGAAACCAAGGTAATGGAATTTTTGAATTTTTCCACCCTGGCGGAGCGGCTGGGGGAGCGCAATGCCATCACTATGGAGTTTTTAAACAGTGAAGGAATCTGGTGTCGCTGCCGATTTATCGTTTCCCAGCGGACTTCCTTGGGGAAGGTTTCCCGGGTCCTGTGGCTGGTGGAGGAAATTGATGAGGAACGCAAAGCCAGAGAGGCCTTGCGGGATATTTCCGATCGGGCAATGGCGGCCAGTGAGGCCAAGTCTGCCTTTTTGTCCAACATGTCCCATGAGATAAGAACGCCGATAAATGCTATGCTGGGCATGAATGAAATGATTTTGCGGGAGTGCAGTCAGGACAGCCCCATACTTGCCTATGCGGAAAATATTGATGCGGCGGGCCATACCCTTTTGGCCCTGGTAAATGATATTCTGGATTTTTCCAAGATTGAGGCGGGCAAGATGGAAATCATTCCTGCTGAATATGATTTATCTTCAGTGATAAATGATTTGGTTCACATGATTTCGTATCGGGCGGAAGAAAAGGGGCTGGAGCTTTCTCTGGAGGCAGACCCGGCAGCCCCGAAGCACCTCCGGGGAGATGATATCCGCCTAAAGCAGATTATTATCAATTTGCTTACCAATGCGGTGAAATATACCAAAGAGGGCAGCGTGGTATTTAGTATCGAATTTGAAAAAAAGGATGAACACCATGTGCTGCTTACGGTGGCAGTCAAGGATACGGGAAGCGGTATAAAAAAGGAGGACATGGACAAGCTCTTTTCCAAGTTTGACAGAATCGGTGAGGAGAAAAATCGTCACATTGAGGGTACCGGCCTGGGCCTGTCCATCACCACCCGACTGCTGGGTATGATGGGCTCCAAGCTGGAGGTTGGCAGTATTTACGGCGTAGGCTCCCGCTTTTACTTTACCCTGGAGCAGGAGGTGGTGGATTGGGAGCCCTTGGGGAACATGGAGGAAGTGCTGGTTGCCAACACCTCGGCGGTCCATCAGTATCACGAACAGTTTACAGCTCCGGAGGCTGAGGTGCTTGTGGTGGATGATACAGCCATGAATCTGGTGGTATTCAAGAATTTGCTGAAGAAAACCAGGGTACGGATTGACGCTGCGGAAAGTGGTGATGAAGCGTTGACTCTCACCGACAAGAAGAAGTATGATTTGATTTTCCTGGATCACATGATGCCAAAAAAGGATGGTATTGTCACTCTCCACGAAATGAAGGAGCAGGATAAGGGCCTGAACAGGGAAACACCGGTTGTTTGCTTTACGGCCAATGCAGTATCCGGAGCATGGGAGCTGTATAAAAATGAAGGCTTTGATGACTACCTCACAAAGCCTATAGACTTTGTGAAGCTGGAGCAAATGGTGATGAAATTCCTGCCACCAGATAAAATTATTAAGGTGGATTAGGGGAAAGGCCAGGGTAGGGATATGGGACTTGTGGACAAGATAAGGAAGAGCATAGTTAAGGGGCCCAAAAAAAGCAGAACCCTGTTTTTAGGTGGATTAATCACCAGCTTTGTGCTGTCCGTGCTGGTTTCCGTTTGGTCCTTAAATATTATGGCAACGGATAACACAAAGGCTATGGATATGCTTTTGACGGCTCGTATATATGACAATCTGAACAGTGTAATCACTGAGCCGGTTAACGTGTCCAAAACCATGTCAGCCACGCAATCCCTAAAGGAGGTGTTGGCCCATGAGGAGGGGCTGGATGAGGCCTCAGAGGCACAATTTATGGCCAATTACCTTTTAGGCCTGAAAAATAGCTTTGGCTATGAAACGGTTTTTGTGGTGTCAGAGAAAACAAAACGGTATTATACCTATGAGGGAATGATGAAAACCCTTGATCCGGTCCACAACGAATACGATAGATGGTATTCCTCCTTTGTGGACAGCAACCTGGATTATGATATGAGTGTGGATAGGGACACCTTGATGCCTGACCGTTGGACGGTGTTTGTTAATACCAGAGTGGTTGATCAGGATGGACGGTTGCTGGGCGTCTGCGGTGTTGGTGTGAAGATTACTGATTTACAGGATATTTTCGCTGAAATGGAGGATAAATACCAGGTAAAAATTCTTTTGGTGGATAAAAATGGCCAAATACAAGTCGATACAGACGAAGACAATATAGAACAATTTTTGGCGAGTGACGATGCCTCCAGGACGGAGACCAGTGAAGGGTACATCTATAGTGTCCACGATAATGGTGATTTTACTGTAACCAAATACGTGGATAATTTACATTGGTATCTTGTGGTTATTAGCGAGAATATTATTACCAATCCGGATTTTATAAAAATTATTGTTCTCAATATTGGCCTGTTTTTGTTGATGATATTGGTCTTTTTCTTTATTTCATACCGGCTGCTGGCCAAATATGATATTAATGAAATGAAATCCCGAAATCTTAATGAACGAATGGCAGCTGCGGCACAAATATATTATGAATTTAAAGAGGTAGACATTATAAACAATACCATCAGACCCGTTATTGTTCGGGATGAAGCATCGGGGGAGCTTAAGGCAGATGGCGATGGAGCTCAGCAGGTATTTTGGGATTATGTAGAAGATGAGGTTGAAGAACACTTTAAATTACAAATGAAGGAATTCGTTGATTTTTCCATATTGGGGCTTATGCTGGAATATCGGGTGGCTGCCGCTACCACCTTTATGACCAGGCAGGGGAAGTGGCTGCGGGCCCGGGTTGTAAGGTGTCAGCAGACACCGGCGGGAAAGGTGGCCACCTTCCTGTGGATATTGGAGGATATTTCGGAGGAACGACAGCAACGGGATGCGTTGATTGATGTTTCCAACAGAGTGGCGGCGGCCAACAATGCCAAAACGGCCTTTTTGTCCACCATTTCCAATGAATTGCGGGCCCCTATTGATGCTGTTCTGGGCATCAACTCCATGATTTTGGCGGAAACCCGGGAGCCGCAGACCATCCGTTATTCGGAAAGCATACGGGATGCCAGTGTGGACCTTTTGGGCAGGATTAACGATATCCTGGATTTTTCCAATATTGAGGCCGGAAAGCTGGAAATAGTGCCAAGGGAGTACGATTTCCGTGAATTGCTGAATGAGCTGGTGACCATGATAAGGCCAAAGGCAGAGGAGAAGGGACTATCCTTTGTATTGGATATAGATGGCAATATACCTAAAGGCCTGTTTGGCGATGATATCCGTATAAAGCAGATATTCATTAACCTGCTGACAAATGCCGTGAAATATACGGCAAAGGGGCGGGTAATGTTGGCAATAGGGGCCGAGAGGCTGGATGATGAGCATATAGGTCTGCATGTTTCGGTGAAGGATACAGGCCAGGGCATAAAGGATGAAGATAAATCACGGCTCTTTGTGGAATTTGAACGAGTCGAGGAAGGCAGAAGCCCCACTGTCGGCGGCACCGGCTTGGGGGTAACCATTACCCAGCGCCTGCTGGGCCTGATGGGTTCTAACCTTGAGGTGGAAAGTGTCTATAAATTAGGTTCCAATTTCTATTTTGCCCTGGAGCAAAGGGTGCTGGACTGGACGCCTATAGGCGAAATAAGCGATGTAGCTGCCCCTGTTGCCGATGAGGAGGTTCATTTGCCCCGGTTCATTTATGATTTGCCGGAGATCAATGTGGAGACCGGTATCAAGAATAATGGTGATGAGGAAGCTTATTTGGAGGCCTTGAAGGTATATGCCTCCATGGTGGGCACATACATAGAGGAAATCACCCAATATATGCAGGAGAAGGATATTGAAAATGCCACCATCAAAATTCATGCCCTGAAGAGTACCTCCCGTATTATTGGGGCAGAAGGGATTGGTGAACAGGCATTGGCCCTGGAAGCGGCCGGCCGGGCCGGAGATATGGACACATTGGAAAAGGACGTGGCCGGGCTGTTGGAACGCTGCGGCAAATTGGGGGATCAGCTTCGCCCGCTGCTGGAAAATAATACTGAGGCTGCCGGTGAAGCGAAGGCGATGATCGATGGGGCCGTGCTTGCCCAGGCCTATGGAAAAATTGGAAAATATGCCCTGGGCTGTGACAGCCTTGGCATTGAAGAGGTGCTTGGGGAGCTAAACAATTACCGGCTGCCGGAGGAGGAACAGGCGAAAATATCAGCTCTGGCCCAGGCCATAGACAATTTCGATTTTGAGAGGGTATCGGAAATTTTGCAGGAAGAATAACAAAGGGCTTGTGCCATGAACGCAAAAACACCGCCTGCCATCAGCGACAGACGGTGTTTTAGCTTGCAGTATTATTTAGCTTAGAAGCTTACCATACCGGAGGATTTCATAAAGAGAATAATCAGCAATACCGGGGCAATGTACTTAATCATGGCGATATAAATGTACTTGCGGCTGAATTTCTCACCGTTCTTTTCCATTTCCTTAATGATAATGTCAGGCCCCACAACCCAACCAATCATGATACAGGTTCCGATGGAGATGATTGGCATGAATATACTGTTAGAAATATAATCCATTACATCCAGTACCTGGCCGGTGCTGCCGGTTGGCAGAGGGAGCTCAAAGTAGAATACGTTGTAGCCAAGGCATACGATAGTACCGAATACCAGGGCAATGGCAAATTCGGCCAGGGCTGCCTTGACACGGGTGATGTGGAAGTAATCCATAAAGCTGGATACAACGGCTTCCATAATGGATACAGCAGAGGTTACCGCGGCAAAGAGAACCATCAGGAAGAACATAATGCCCACGATGATACCGGCGGTGCCCATGCTTTCAAAGACCTTTGGCAGGGAAATAAACATGAGGCCCGGGCCGGAGGCGGATAATCCCTCGCTGCCCATGAAGGTGAATACAGCAGGAATAATCAGCAAGCCTGCCAGGAAGGATACCAGTGTATCAAAGAACTCAATGCGGTTAACGGAAGAAACGGCGTCGGCCTTATCGCTTACATAGGAGCCATAGGCCACCATGATACCCATTGCCACGGACAGGGAGAAGAACAGCTGTCCCATGGCGTCCACCAGCACGCTCATAAAGTGGCTGAAGGTAAGGCCCTCAAAGTTTGGAATGAGATAAATAAGGAGACCGTCCGTACCGGACCTGGTAACCCCATTGGCGTCGGTATGGGTAATGGTCAGGGAATAAATGGCAATGGCTATAGTAAGCAAAATAAGGGCCGGCATAATGATTTTTGAGGAGGCCTCAATGCCCTTGTTTACGCCGAGAAGAATAATAGCCGTACAGGCCATGAGGAACAGGAACATATAAACCAGTGGCTCATGCTGGGCAGTAATAAATCCCACAAAGTAACCATCCTGGGCCGCCTCCACGTAGCTGCCGGTGGTAAAGGCCAGGAAATACTTTATTACCCAGCCGCCGATGGCACTGTAGTATGGCATAATAATGGCCGGAATAAGGCAGGCCAGCAGACCTAGCCAGCGCCATTTTTTGCAGATACGGGAATAGGCGGTCAAGGGCCC
>NZ_CAMYWM010000118.1 GCF_947302755.1 uncultured Anaerovibrio sp. | reverse complement strand
CTTCGCGTCCGTCCGCCACATCATATCAGCTTTAATAGATTTTGTACCGATGTGTTATTTAGAGCTGCGCATGCTTCATGTCCATACCACATGCCACCCGCACATTTTGGCCAGGAAATTGCCGGTAAGGCGGGTCCTGTCATGGGCAGGTCCATTCATTTGCTTCGCTAGTGACACATCAATTAATTTATTGGCTTTGATTGGTATGGACGGGCTTCGCGTCCGTCCGCCACATCATATCAGCTTTAATAGATTTTGTACCGATGTGTCATTTAGAGCTGCGCATGCTTCATGTCCCTATCCCATGCCACCCGCACATTTTGGCCAGGAAGTTGCAAGTTAAAATGAGCAATCTCATTTGAGGTTGATCTTTTTTATTTTCATCTATTTATACTAAAAGCCTTCCCCTACGGGGCTAGCTCATTGCATTCGCGTCGCAAGTGGAAGGCTTAATTAAGAATTCCGCATTCCGCATTAACCTCAATGGGAAGGCTGGGGAGATTGATTTTTAATTTTTTTTGCATAAAAGCTCCTATTATGATATTTTACTTGTAAGTGGTAACAGAAATTATATTATGAAATCTTAGCGAAGCAAATCCGAAGGATGCAGATGAGCCATAGATTTCGTTGTAAGGGCGTAGTGCAAAATATCATTTTGCACGGAGTTTATTTTGGGAGGGATTAAATAATGTATATATCAAACAAAATTAAAAAATTCTTGGCTACGGGTATGATTTTCGCTCTTTCTGTGTCCCTTTGCGAGGCTGAGATACCGGTGGATGCTGCAATTCAACCAATTCAGCTAAATGTAAAAACCAGATATTATCGGGATGGCGATGGGGACGGGGATTTGCTGTGGAGCTCCAAGACTCTGGTTAATATGGTGGGCTCCGGAAAAGAAAAGGGGGTCGCTGCCCTTCAGGACAGTCTTTGGGAATATAACAAGAGGGCTAATGAGGAATACAAAGCTGTACGGGATAAAATGCTGAAGAACGCTAAAGCGGAAAAGGAATTGCGAAGGGCTGACGGAAGCTTCTTTTTTGGCCCCTATGAAAACCTTACCGATGTATATGTTCGCCGGGCGGATACGAATGTGACCAGCCTGCTTGAGTTTTATCATTCCTACGAAGGCGGTGTCCATGGTATGTATGCAGTATTTGGCCGGAATTTTGACAGCAAAACCGGCCGGGAGCTGGAGCTTACCGATGTATTTACTGACGCCAATATGCTGGTGGGGGCAATAGAAGCCCAACTGCGTCGGGATTATCCCAATGCCTCCTTTATGACAGATGGTGATAAGCTTATGGAGAGAATGGTAGAGCATATGATTTTGGAGGATAAGATTTCCTGGAGCCTTGATCCATGCGGAGCCACATTCTACTTCAATCCATATATGATTGGCTCCTATGCAGAGGGCATTTTCAATGCCACCATCCTCTTTGATGATTACCCCGGTCTGTTCAGGGAAAAATATGCAGCTATGCCGGCAGTCTATTGTATGGAGCTGTTTCCCTATTTACCTGTCCGGACCTGCTTTGCTGATGGCAGCAGTACAGCCATTACCGTAGGTGGTACAGATAGTGGCATAAGAGTAGAGGCCGGTGGTGAGCAGCTGTTTGACAGCGGCTATAGTGGAATTATCCGACCGATACTGGTAAGCATGGCTGATGGCAGAAGGTATATTTATGTGGATACTGTGGAGGAGGGAGAAAGCTGGGAATGCACCAGGGCCTATGATATTACGAACGGTGTACCGACGATAGTTCCACAAAAAAGCTGGGTCAGCCGCCGTGCCGATGTACCGGAGAACTACAAGGAGGCTGTGAATAATAAAAATAGGGAGAAAAACTTCTATGTAATGTCGGATGTTAATGATATATGGATGACTCTCTTTGATGAAAAAGGGGGACAAGCCACCAAGACTAGCTTTAAAATCGGTCAGGGCGGTGGTTTGCTGCTTAAACAGCAATAAAAATCATTTTCAAAATTTACTGGACAGGGAAGGGAGATTGAATTATAATAATGATAATGATTATTACAATTCAATAGCAAACATTTGCAGAATAAAATCTGTTGGATTTTTTTCATAAAAAAGTGGTATAATCCGATAGGAGTTATTCTTCAAGGTTATAGACGTAAGGAGGAAAATAGAATGTTTCAGAAGACAGATTTTTGGATTGGTTTGGCAGTAGGTGCAGTTGCAGGTATTTTCGGCTATCGGTTCATGCAGGAGCGTGAGCAGCAGATGGCAGCCATGCAGCAGTCCATGCTTCCGGCTGGTCAGGTTCCATTGGCTGAGCTTCAACGTCAGAAGGAAGAGCTTGAGGATATGATTGCGGCTCAGGAAGCAGCTCAGGCTGAGTAATGGTGTAGTAGGGTGGAGGTTGCTTTAGAATATCTGGAGCAGCCTCTTTCTTGTTATTGCAGGTAATTGTGTTGCGTATGGGAGTGGGCAGAATGGATAAAAAGGAAATAAAGAATACAGTAAAAAATGCTCCATTGTCGTTGCCATTGGGGATAACCGCACTGGGGACTGCCGCTTCATTGTGGCTTGGCAATAAGCGTATACATATTATGTGCGGTATGCTGTGGCTTGGATTATCGGCTATGCATACCTGGCAGCATTGTAACAAAGTAAAAAAAGATGCGGCTAAGGTGGTAGAAAAAATGGGAATAATGGATGTTTTGCATCTTCCAAAAAATAAATTGGATTTATTCGTGCGGTCTGTGGAGGTGTCCTCATATATTCCAGGCCGGGTGCGGCTTTACAGTAAAGCCTTGATTGGCAACAGGGAAAAGTGTAATCAGGTTTTTTCCTATTTAGATGGAATTGAAGAATTGGATGAGGTGAAGGTAAATGAGGTCACCGGTTCAATCTTGATTTTATATACTCCCCAGAAGCTTCGGCATAATGCTGAATTAGTACGGGTGGAGGAATACATAAAAGCTCATGTGAGGAGGTAATTGAATGTCATTTATGTCTGGAATGATGATGGGGGCGGCCATCGGACGTAACATCCATGAGATAATTGGCGGAAAAAACCGCTGGAAGGGGAATAGGGAAGGGGCCAATATAGGGGGCAATACCTGGGCCAATAGACACCGCAGCCCGGTGGAGCCCTTTGCCCTGGTAAGTAATTTGAAGGGCAGATGCCGTTATCGGATTAGTGCATTGATAGATAACAAAGCACTTGCAGCCCTATTGAAGGAGAAGCTGGAGAAAAAGAAGAAAATTTCCAAGGTAGAAATTAATACTCTCACCGGAAGTCTGCTGATTATCCACAATATGAACGAGCTGGAGGTAAATGAGCTGACTGGACGGCTTCAGATGATGACGAATTCCGGGAACAGCACCTGTGGACTGGGACAGGGGGCAACGAAGAAAGCACCGGTATTATATTCCTCCAATTGGCATAACACAATCAGCTCCGTTAATAATCAAATAAGACTAATGACCAATGGTTGGTTTGATTTGTCATCCCTGCTGTCAATTCTGTTTCTGATAAGAGGGCTCCGCAAGATATTCTTATATGGGCAGCGTCCTTCCGGGCCTGCTATGGTATGGTGGGCTCTTCACATGATGAAGGGGTGGAAACATTGATGGCCTTTAAATGCTATAGTATAAAAATGGGTGTCAGACTGTCCCAGCCAGACAGCCGAATGCTGTGCGTCCGTCTGAGAGCTATGCCGGGTATTGTATCGGCTGTGGTGGAAGGGACGGATCTGAAAATATGGTATCGGGGGGCGTTTCCTGGTCAGCGGGTGAAGCTACTGGTGGAGGCCGTAACGGCGTCGTACAAAAATAAGGACGATGTGCAGGATATGGCTGATTATCGCCGGGAGGCCATTTTATCCGTGGGCAGCTTTATTGCCATGCAGCTGCTGAAAAAGGCTTCTCCAACGGCCTTTGCCAGTGTAAAGCTGTTGCGCAGTGCTTTGATATTGTATATTGCCCGTAATTTTATTAAAAATGGTGTTACGGGGCTGGTACGGGATAATCGGCCCAATGCAGATACCTTGACGGCCACGGCAGTTGTGGCCTCGGTATTGGCCGGCAAGCCGGAATCCAGCCTTAGTCTGTTGGCCTTGTCCAATGGTGCAGAAATGCTGACAAGCTATGCGGCAGAGAAGGCCCGCGGTCATATTTCCGGCTTGCTGAATCTCAATCAGCCTTATGTATGGCTGGTGGATAACGGCATTGAACGGAAGGTTTCCGTGAAGGAGCTTAAGGCCGGTGATATTATTGCGGCCCATACCGGTGAGAAAATCTGTATTGATGGACAGGTATTGTCAGGGACGGCGGCCATTAATCAGGCCTCTATTACAGGTGAATCGGCACCGGCCATGAAGAAAAAGGGGCTGCCAGTATATGCCGGGAGCGTGGTAGAGGCTGGTGAGGTCACTATTAAGGTGGAAAAGGTGGGAGATGACACCTCCCTGGCCCATGTGGTTCATTTGGTGGAGGAAGCCCAGACCCGCCGGGCACCGGTCCAGAATTTTGCCGATACCATGGCCAATTTGCTGGTACCGATTTCCTTCCTGGGGGCGGCCATTGTATATGGGGCAACCAGAGACTGGCAGAGGGTGCTTAACCTGTTGTTTATTGATTTCTCCTGTGGCCTGAAGCTGTCCACGGCGACGGCTATTTCGGCGGCCATAGGTGCGGCGGCCCGCAAGGGTATATTGGTAAAGGGCGGTAACTACATTGAGGCCCTGGCTGATACTGATACGGTGGTTTTGGACAAGACCGGGACCATTACCGTAGGAGTGCCACAGGTGTCCAGCATATTGACGGTTAATGGCGTTGAGGAAAAGGAACTGCTGCTGTTGGCCGCTTCGGCAGAGCATCATTCCGTTCATCCATTGGCAGTAGCTATTCAGAAATATGTAAAGGACAAGGAATGGACCGTACCGCAGCATAAGTCCTCCAAGACCATTGTGGCCCGGGGCATGACGGCGGTGGTACCTGATTTTGAGAGCTTTGCCGGCGGCGAGGTGCTGGTGGGCAGTGCCAAGCTGATGAATGAGCGCAGGGTTTCAGGCATGGACCAGATAACAGTGGAGGACATTACCATGGGCTATATCTATGTGGCCCGGGATGGTCAGCTGCTGGGGGCCATTGGCATCAAGGATCCAATTCGTCCATTAATGAAAAAGACCCTGAATCAGATGCGCCGTCATGGTGTGGATGAAGTGGTAATGCTTACGGGAGATTCCAAGGCTGTGGCCAGTGAGGTGGCCCGGGATATGGATATTGATGCCTACCATGCTGAGGTGTTGCCGGAGGACAAGGCTAATCATGTGATGAAGCTGAAAAAGCGGGGCACCGTAATGATGGTAGGTGATGGTATCAACGATGCACCGGCTCTGGCCTTTGCCCATGTGGGGGTTACCCTTGGGGGACGCCAGACGGATTTGGCAGCCGAATCCTCGGCCGTTACTATTCGCTCTGAGGATCCTACCCGCCTTATAGATGCCCTGCAGCTGGGCAAGCGGACCATGAATTTAATTCACCAGAATTTTACGGCGACAATTATGGTAAATTCTGCAGCCATGCTGTTAGGTGCCCTGGGGGTTATCAATCCATTGTGGTCAGCAGTTATTCACAATACGGCCACCTTGGCTGTGGTATTAAATAGTGCCCGTATATTGGCCCCGGAGAAAAAACGGGTCGTGGCCTGATAAAGGAAGGCAATTTTTCTGTGATGAGATGGGTTTTCTGAATTGGTATAGCCCCAGAAAGCCCATTTTTATTTGGGGAATAATATTTACACATTGCGTCTTTACTATGTTCACAAGATGGTGTATCCTATAAATGAGTAAATATTGGTAACATTTAGCAATCATTATTTCTACTATAAGGAGAGAGGCGTATGTCAGCTTTAACAGATACTTTGAAATCCATGGGATGTGGCATTGATGAGGCTATGGCAAGGTTTTTGAATAATGAGGCATTTTATGAGAAGTGCTTCAAGAAATTCCTGGATGATACCGTTTTTGAGGGATTGGGAGCGGCTCTGTCCACCAGCAGTGTGGAGGATGGCTTCAGCATGGCCCATAATCTGAAGGGCGTAAGTGCAAATTTGGGTATTACGCCTATGTATGAGATTGTGGCGGCTCTGACAGAGGAATTACGGGCCGGCAATATGCCTGCTGATGCTATGGACAGATATAATGAAATCATGAAGATGCGGGATGATTTGAAGCGTCTTGTTTGATAGAGCGGTTGATTTTTAAATCGCATAATAAACTTCGTGCGAAACGTTATTTCACACTATGCCCTTGCGCGAAATCTAAAGCTCATCTGCATCTTTCGGATTTGATCTGCTAAGATTTCATAGTAAACTTCGTGCGAAACGGTTTTTCGCACTACGCCCTTACAACGAAATCTAAAGCTCATCTGCATCCTTCGGATTTGATTTGCTAAGATTTCGTAGTAAAAAGCTTGACACCATATGTGTTTTAGTGTATTATATACCGTGTTGACGCGTTAGGCGAAAGCGCGATCGGGGCATGGCTCAGTTTGGTAGAGCACCTGGCTTGGGACCAGGGGGTCGCAGGTTCGAATCCTGCTGCTCCGACCATTTTTATTTGCGACAGTAGCTCAGTTGGATAGAGCAACGGCCTTCTAAGCCGTGGGTCGGGGGTTCGAATCCCTCCTGTCGCACCATTGGAAACTTACCTCAAAGTCTTGTATATCAAGGCTTTGGGGATTTTTTATTTTCAGGTTAAATCTGAGCATTTGTCCACATTAGCTTTTTGTACCCCAATTTGTACCCCAATAGCAAAATATAGAATGTAATTTATGTTATCATTTGGAGTAGTTGGAAAAGGAAGCTATTGAAATAAAAATACATGAACTGGATCATAATTAGTTTGGGGTGTGTTTTCCATTTGAAGTTTTAAATATGAATGATAATATATAACCAATTCTTTCTCTCATATAATAAAAAGATAGCCGTTATGGTAAAATATATACTGTAATAATTATAGTCATAGAGCAGTGTATATTGGAGAAGTGATAGCTGTGAAAATAATGAATGTATATGGGATACCTATCATTGGAAATGGTTGTAATAGTCTCGATATGGATCACGACTGTTATACTATGCTGCAAAAATTTTTATCAGAATATGGGGCCGATTATAATTTAATAAATGCCGTAAAAACCGGTGATGATGAAGCAAGTCTCCTCTTAGAGAAACTATGGAAGAATAAGTGTCATCTTTATTGGAATTATAATAAGTGTAGTGATCCGTCGTTTCTATATGACTATATCCTTTTTCATGATAAAAAAGCTGAAGAGCAGGTTAATAGGATAAATTCTTATGCTTTAGAAAATGCTATGGATGATACTTTGTTAAAATCCATATTCAAAAAAATGCAGGAGCTGGTTGAGAGGTCCTGTACATTAATCAAACCTGATTTTGGTAGATATCAATGTGTTATTAATCAAGATGCTATCGTAAAGTTATGTGAATTTATTAACCAGGGTGTAGATGAAAAATACTGGGAACACAACAATGAAAAGGTTGAAGATATTTTTAAGATAGTAGAGCATATAGTAAACAACTTCGATAAGATGTTGTCAAAGTCCAGGATATATATATATTCTGAGGAATTTCAAGAATTATCGGGTATAAATATAATGCTTCCAGTGGAGGGAGTGGTAAGTGGTATATATCTTTTAGAGGTATATCATTCATCTGAAATTTTTAGAAATATTGTTTATAGTCCAATAAACAAGGGGGAAGAAGATAGTAGAAATGTTTCGGTCAAAAATGCGTATTCGACATCTTCTTCAATGGAATCTAAGTTAATTATTAATAATATTTCAAGTTTAAAATTGCCTG
>NZ_CAMYWM010000117.1 GCF_947302755.1 uncultured Anaerovibrio sp. | reverse complement strand
AAAACTAGAGAACCGCCGTGTACCGAACGGTACGCACGGTGGTGTGAGAGGTCGGGAGATTTATTCAAATCTCCCTCCTACTCAATATGTCTGAAATTTTAATCCGAAATATCCACGTCTGCCACGATATTAACGGTGTACTCCGGGTATTCGTTATTCATTTCTTCATAAAGAATGTGCAAGCCCTCATTGGAATCGACAGCTGAGACCGGTATTACTGCAAGGTAGTAATAACCTCAGCTGTTTTAATTTTGCTAAAAACTCTTGCCTTCCCCCTCATCTGTAAGGGTTACTGATTGCGAGTATAGTGTCAATTGTCACCTAAGTGGAGTACCATATTGCCCGGTTCACCCGTAATACGGAATGTACCAGCTTCTCCATTGGCTTCAGCAATGCCAACTCCCGTGATAGGGTCATAAGAAGTGACATCCGCTATGAATGACATACCTTCCGAATTAGTACAGGAAATGGCTATCCAACCGCCGGTATCTATTACACGATAACTTACTGTTACCGTTATTCCTTCGCCGGAAAATGTTTTGCTGTAAGAAGCTCCTATGACCTTTTCTATTGCATAAGGAGGATCGGTGTCATTACCAGATACTTCGCCACTTTCTTTTCCCGATTCGGCACCGCTGATTTCCTTATCTTCTCCTTTATTATCTTCCTTATTTTCCTGTTCTTTATCGACTGCCTGCTCATCAACCTCCGAACGCTTCTCTAATGCCTTGTCAAAGGCTGCATCTTGCTCATCATCGTTGACGCTTGCAGTATCGTCATAAGGGAAAGCGCGCAGTGTGCCCTCCCGCTGGGAGCTTTCCTCTTTTAGCTCTTCTTTGGCTTCTCTGATGATTTCTTTGTTAGCTTCGTCTAAATCTTTGACAGCGGCTTCGGCGGCTTCTTTAGTGTCAAAGCCTTCCTGCTCAACACTTTCTGCTGCATTTGTATAATCAGAAGATGTAAGTTCCGATGTTTCTTCCTTTGTAGCTTCTTTGGTAACTTTTTCCGCTGTTTCCTTGATTTCCTTTACGTTTTCTTTGTCTATACCTAAGTCCTCAAGTTTATCCTCCAATTTAGGATCATTGGCGTCAACAGTCGTTGCCTTCATCTCTGTTGAGCCATCGTCCTTCTTCTTTTTTTCTATACGCAAAACCTTTACTGCTCCGTCAGCGGCTCCATCTACCTTGTCGGCAACTGTAATAATTTTATTTATCTCTTCCGTTTTGTCTAGGGCATTAATGTATTTTATCAATCTCGCCATGCCCTCTTCGCCTAATTTGAGAATTTTTCCCTTGGCTAAAGCCTGAGCTTTTTCAAAATTCGTATCCGGTCCACCAGTAAAAATACTCGTCACCGAGTCAGCAGTTTCCGTACAGGCTACCGCATTTGACCAAAATTCGCTCTCATCTCCGGTAAACACGATATATATGGTGTTTGCGGCATCGGCGGACGTATCCACTGTTTTGACGATTACATTCACACCGCCTAGAGTACCGCCGGTAGCCGCTGCTACTTTCGTAGCAATGACAGTTTTTGCTACTTTTCCTGCTGTCTTGAGTACAGCACTCGTACGGTAGGCTACGTCACTTGACACTTCTTTCAATGTATTGGCGTTGGCGTTAGCCCCTGTTAAAACTCCGTGTTTTTCATTATAAATATTTTGCCAAACATCTCTAGCGGTTTTTTTGTCTTTATGGAGATATTTAGCAATGCGCTCCAACCTTTCCTCCGGCGGTAATTTCGCCCAACGATCGGTAAGCTCCTTACCATTGCCCGCGCTCATAATATCGTTGGCTAATCGCTCCGCCTCACTGTAGGACTTGTTATCGTAAGGATAAGCAGCATAAGTTTTGGAAAAAAACAGTGTTTCCAAACTCAGTAGCTTTTCTTTCTTTTCCGGCAAAACAAAAGTAGCATATCCCGATTGTTTCATGGCATTCATCAAATTACCCGCCAAGTATAGCGCAACTTGAGAAGTTTTATAGGCGCGATTATGAGCCTCGGCGGTTTTCCTTAACAGTGCGTCGTATTCAGCCGGTGTTCCCTTGTCCGTATCATAGGACGCTACCGCTTGGGCGTACAGAGTCGCTACAATCTCTCGGCGATAGGCTTCATTTACCATAATGGCAACAATTTGCGCCTCTTTGTTCATAGGAAGCATTGTTGAACTTACTGTGCTTTTTTCAAGCTCTGCTTTAATTTTGCTGCCGCATCCGCCAATAATAAATGCTAACATGAAAATGAATAAACTCACGCACAGAAATTCCAGTCTATTGCGTTGCAATCGCTTTATCATGTTCTTTTCCTCCCTCAATCGTCACTCCCATTGTTATAGCCCCTACTTTACCTTTATTCAGCATTCATAACTCCGAGCTACGGTCTGCAACTTTCTCACCTTCCGCAAGACCTTTTTGAGCCCCCTTCCTTTTCATATCGTCAAGAACAGCCTTTACATTTGGTGATACATCTTCTATAGAACCTTAAAATGGTACTCCTTCCTTAAATTGTAGCATATTTTATTTTAATACAAAAACTGGTCAATTAAGCATTTCTTCTACCCATAGAGTCACCAAACAGGAGAAATTTAGTCATCCAGGAAATTATTAATAAATTTCAATGCAGATCCTGCTTTTGAAGCTGCTTGTGAATTTGGATTTGCATTTGAAGATGATGTATTATCTATGGCTTTTTGTTCACCTAAATCATCAATAGGTGCCACAAGGATTTTACCTGTACCTCGATATACATTAACTACCCCTTCGCCAGTTGCCATACTGCTAATAAACGACTTATTGACTTTTTCTACAGTAAAGTCCAAATTGCCAGACCAAGCAACAGCATATGGACCATCAATTCTTGCTATACTATTCTCAAGCGTAATTTCCATCAATTCATCATATGGTACGGAAGATTCCAATACGGCAACTCCATCACCAACTAATTTAGTATTAAATAATCCCTCTCCGCCTAGAATTGCCGAAGAAAAATTGGCTCTAGACTGCATATCAATATTAATATCACCAGAACTTGCAAGATACATACCATCTTCCACAACTATTCCGCCATCCCAGTCTTTAGGATTAACTAAAATAATATGCTTATACGTTGGTTCAAGAATTAATGTACCGCTACCCGAATACAGTGGTTTCACAGCTGACTCGTTATTTACGACACTCTTAACCATTTTCCCCAAAAAATCTCCTGCACTCATTACATCTGATTTAGCAGAAATATTACCTATCATCATCTGCATAGCACCAGCTTGCAGTCTATATGAATCATCTTTTAATTCAATCCAGACTTGACGTTTGCGTATATTCATTTCAGATGCATAATACGCAAACATAGCTGAAAGTGGATTTGTTGATAAATCTTTTTTGTATTCATATACCTTTACTGCGCCTAACTCAGATACACAACATCTATTTGTTCCTTCCTCTTGCTTTACGGTAAAAGAACCATTATACATAGTGTCATTTTCTACCTGCCCAGTATTTGATGTTGTTGAACCAAGTTTTGTGCCACAACTAGTACAAAATCTAGACCCATCCGGCAATTTTTGTCCACAATTAGTGCAAAACATACTATTCCTCCCATAAATAAAGTCACATAAAAATATTTACCCATGACCATCTTACAATATTTATTTAACAATTACAATTTTTGCCCCATTGACTCACTGATTATTTTTTTCGAGAACTTCATCGAGAACTGCACATTTCCTTATTTCAAGTAGCTCAATAGCAGATTTGACCAACTTGACCCACATTTCATCAGCAACAACAGAAGAAATGAAAGATTGTCGCCAAGAAAATTCTTAAAGGTCTTTTGTTATTGGCATTTTTTACCCAGACCTTTATAGACACTAACTCTAAACATTGTTAAAATTAATTGGAAAGTGCAACTTATCTGAACGTATTTGTATATTTGGGGTGTATGGATATGAGTACTGTGTTGACCAAAAAACAAATGTCAGAAGAAGACACCAAGCTTCATTTTATTACCCCTGCTATTACCTCCAAGTGGAATTCCAAGAAAATTACTATGGAGACCAAGATTACTGATGGCAGAGTGAATGTCAAAGGCAACCTGACCAGGCGTGAAAGTCCTAAACGGGTTGATTATTTATTGTACCTTTCTGACAACAAGCCTATTGCTGTTGTGGAAGCAAAAGACAACAATCATTCTGTTTCTTTTGGTTTGCAGCAGTCAATGACTTATGGCAAGAAGCCTCTCACCCGTAGGGAAAGAGCCGAGAATATCCAAAAGAAGGATATTTTCTCAAAATATAGCGGTGCGGCCAAGGAAGTATTGGAAACACTGCTGGTGAAATACATGGATCTTGGCATCAAGGAAATTGAAAAGACTGAAATCTTGAAACTTTCCGATTTTGCCAAGTTCGGAGCCCCTAGTAAGATTGCCAAGCTCTTTGGTGGCAACAATGAATACAAGGCGGCTGTTTTGGAACTCAAGGATGATTTATATGAGGATGAGGTAGGTTAGAATAAATGGCTATTAGCGGTTTTGTGAAAAAAATTAGAGATATTATGCGGTTGGATGCAGGTATCAATGGTGATGCCCAGAGAATTGAACAGCTGGTTTGGATTTTATTCCTCAAGGTTTACGATGCCAAGGAAGAAAACTGGGAGTTTGATGATGATAATTATGAGTCCATTATTCCAGAAGAATGCCGTTGGCGTAACTGGGCTGGAGACAGCTCCTTGACGGGCGATAAGCTCCTGGATTTTGTCAACAACACCCTGTTTCCTACTTTAAAAGAACTGCCTGTTACTGCTGATACTCCAATGAAAAAGGCCATTGTCAAAACTACCTTTGAAGATGCCAATAACTATATGAAGGGTGGCGTGTATCTTCGTCAGGTCATTGATGTTGTGAATGAGATTGATTTGGAGGATACCTCTGAAACTCACGCCTTTGGCGATATTTACGAGTCCATTTTGAAAGAATTGCAGTCTGCTGGTTCTTCTGGTGAATTTTACACCCCTAGAGCCGTGACTGAATTCATGGCGGAAATGATTGAGCCAAAGATTGGCGAAACCATGGCCGATTTTGCCTGTGGTACTGGCGGTTTCTTGACTAGCTGGATCAAACAGCTTGAAAAGCAGAAATCAAACACTGGGGACATAGAAAAGATTAATGCCTCTTTTTATGGCATGGAAAAAAAGCCATTCCCTTACTTGCTCTGTATCACCAATATGCTCCTTCATGGGATGGAGAATCCAAACGTAGCCCACGGCAACTCTCTGACCAACAATCTATTGGATTATACCGAGAAGGACCAGTTCGACAAAATCTTGATGAATCCTCCATACGGTGGACATGAAAATGCCTCTGTCAAAGGTTACTTCCCGGATGATTTGGCCAGCAGTGAGACTGCCGATCTTTTTATGTCTGTAATCATGTACAGATTGAAAAAAAATGGTCGTGCTGCAGTTATTCTTCCTGATGGATTCTTATTTGGCAATGATAATGCCAAAACCAGCATCAAGGAAAAGCTGATTAAGGATTTCAATCTGCACACCATTATCCGTATGCCTGGAAGTGTGTTTGCACCATATACCGGTATCACCACTAACATTCTGTTCTTTGACAATACTGCTCCTACTGAAAATATGTGGTTCTATCGTATGGATATGCCGGAAGGATACAAGCATTTCTCCAAGACAAAGCCAATGAAGCTTGAACATTTTGATAAGGTTAAGGATTGGTGGAATGACAGACAGGAAATCGTTATTGATGAATGGCCAAAGGCAAAGAAATTCTCTGCCAAGGAAATTGCTGATAATGACTTTAACCTTGATTTATGTGGTTTCCCTCATGAAGAAGAAGAAATACTGGAGCCAATGGAGCTAATCAAGAGCTATCAGGAGCACCGCCAGGCGCTTAATGCTAAGATTGATAAGGTGCTGGAGGCTATAACGGCAAAATTAAATGTAAAATAACTTGTCACAGGGGTTCTTGCACGTTTATTGACATTTTATTATAAAAAAACTATAATAATTTTTGAAAGAATTGACTAACGGCATATTAGGCACAAAAAGAGACCCTCGATAGATGAATGGCCTGGAAAACTACTCATCTTCGAGGGTCTTGCACTTTTAACGGCCGTGCTCAGTCGGGGCTGGCTGCTTATAGCAGGTGTCTGTCAAACCACTTGCAAATATAGTAAGCAACTATACTTGCCAACACAGACAAAATGAAAACGGCCAACGACATTTCGGCACCTCCCTCTGCTACCGTAGTATAGAGGAAAAGCAGCAATTAAATTATAACATATCCATTGCAATAATATAAAGTATCGACCATTATTTATTTATTAAATAAGTTTATTTGCCTATATCGTTTTAAATAATAACATAGGCAGTTATTGCAGTTATAGAAAGGATATAATATATATGATGACGGCACAACAGCTTAAGAACAGCATATTGCAACGGGCCATTGAAGGAAAGCTGGTGGAACAACGCCCAGAGGAAGGTACTGCCAAGGAGCTCTTGAACGAGATAAAACTTGAAAAAGAAAAGCTCGTCAAAGAAGGGAAAATAAAAAAATCCAAGTCATTGCCAGCTATTACGGAGGATGAAATACCTTTTGAGATTCCTGATAGTTGGGAATGGGTACGGTTAGGAGATATAGGTATTACGATAACTGGCAAAACACCAGCTACTAGCAATGCAGAATATTATAATGGAACTATACCGTTTATAGGTCCTGGTAATATTTCAGCTAATGGAATTATATCTTATAATTCAGAAAAAAAACTAACTGATGAAGGCTTAACTCATAGTCGTAAACTCGAAAAAGGTGATATTGCTCAAGTTTGCATAGGAGGGTCAATAGGCAAAGCTGCCTTAATAACAGAAATATGCGGTTTTAATCAGCAAATTAATGCAATTAAACCTACCTTAGTGTCCAGTCTTTACCTTTATATGGTGTTAATATCTGATTATTTTTATAAGGCATTAAAAACGAATTCTACAGGTACAGCCACCCCAATTATAAATAAGGATGGCTGGAACAATTTGCTTATTTCTATCCCACCACTATCCGAACAGCACCGCATTGTTGCCAAAATAGAGGAGCTTTTGCCTCTTGTTGACCAATACGACAAGGCCTATTCCCAGCTTACGGCCTTAAATGAAAAATTCCCTCAGGACATGAAGAAAAGCATTCTCCAATATGCCATTGAAGGAAAACTGGTTGAACAACGATCTGAGGAAGGCACTGCCAAAGAACTTCTGAAAGAAATTAAACTTGAGAAAGAAAAACTCATCAAAGAAGGGAAAATCAAGAAATCTAAGCCACTGCCACCAATTACTGAGGATGAAATTCCATTTGATATCCCAGAGAATTGGGAATGGGGCAGATTTGGTGAAATAACAATAAACAGAGACAATGAGCGCATACCTCTATCTGTTAGTCAAAGAGAAAATTTGGATAAAATCTACGATTATTATGGTGCATCAGGTGTAATAGATAAGGTTGATAGATACTTATTTAGTAAAGACTTGCTTCTTATTGGAGAAGATGGCGCTAACTTATTAATGCGCAGTAAACCTATTGCGTTTATTGCAAAAGGTAAGTACTGGGTCAATAATCATGCTCATGTTATAGATGTTTTTAGTTCAATATATATGGTATATCTTATGTACTATATCAATACTATTAATTTATCTCCCTATGTTACTGGCACAGCTCAACCCAAAATGAATCAAGCAAAAATGAACAGTATACCTGTTCCTATCCCACCACTTTCCGAACAAAAACGCATTGTTGCCAAAATAGAGGAACTTATGCCTCTATGCGACAAGCTGTCCAAAACCAAATAGAAAGCATACGAAAAGGCCCTAGCCATCCCAAAAATAAGATGGTTAGGGCCCTTATAACGAGCTTTAAGATGTCCCCCACCTCTTTAGGTGGGGGAAAACAAACTACAA
>NZ_CAMYWM010000116.1 GCF_947302755.1 uncultured Anaerovibrio sp. | reverse complement strand
GAAAACGAAACCAAGATTGATGTGGAAGTGCAGCTTATCAATAAGAAGGACATGGAACGGCGCAGTCTGTTTTATTGGTCACAAATGTACCTGATGGGATTAAATAAAGGGGATGACTATATCACCCTCAATCCTGCATTTACCATCAACATTCTGGGACACAAGATTTTCCCGGGAGAGCCACTGCATTCCATGTACAGTATATATAATATTGAAACCGGCCGTAGACTAAATGAAGATATGGAGCTGCATTTTATCGAAGTACCAAAGTTCAAGAAAAAACCTGTTGGTGAAATGACCCGCATGGAACGATGGATGGCCTATTTTTCAAACAAGCTGGATAATACAGAAATGGAGGAACTGATTATGAGCGATGCTGCTATAAAAAATGCCGTAAATGATACCGGTATCTTCATGCAGGATATGGAAGAACGGCTCAGATACATCAACCGCCAAATGGCCATCATGGACTACAACACCGATATGAGAGTATCCCGAGAAGAAGGGCGTGCAGAGGGACGTGCAGAGGGTGCAAGACTCGCTGATCGCCGTACTGTCATGCGCATGCTGAACAAAAATAAATCTATTGACGAAATCTTAGAATATGTAGACTTGTCACGGGAGGAAATCCTAGAGCTGGCCAAGAAAATTTAACACATTATCATAAAAATTTATCCCGCCTGGCAGGTGGCTCAATGCCACCATCAGACGGGATTCTTCGTTATCTAGTTTATCCGATGCTAACGGGTGCTAAGACTCCCTCCTCTTAGGTGGGAATTAAGCACCCGTAAAGCCCTGGGTAAAATTCAACTAAATTCAGATGGAGTTAAAACTCCACCTGAATAAGTTATCATTTTATTTCCATATCACTAAAGATTGCTCTCCTATAAAGTCGTATTATATAAACCATTTCTTTTTTTACTAATTCTTTGAACACATGTATCCCTCCAATAAACAATAATTGCTACATAGGAAGCTAACACCAAGTCAGCACACGACGAATTATAGGTAGTATTAATCTTAGTGGTCCAAACTCGGCATCGCCTCCCCAAAATGCACCTACTAAAATAATCAATATAATTGCAGCCCATAAAGCAAATTTATTATTTTGCCTCCCTATCTTCGCTGCCTCCCTTCTATTAGTGAAATCAGTCCCATCTACAAATCCCCCCTGCATATTGGGCAACATGTATCCTTGAAGAAAATATAATATGGTATATAGACAACCAACCACAATCCACATGTAATCAAGCACATCAAAAGCAAGACAAACCAATTAATATGCTTTTGGGGTTCTACATCACGCTTACAATAAGGACAATATCTCATTTCTCTACCTCATTCTACAAAAGTCTTTACCGCTGATGGATTATATTTGCGTATGAATGTGAAAAAATCTTCAATATCACTGTTATGAATTCTATCATCAGGCATTTTTACCCGCCCATGTTGATAGTGAATTATAATTAGGTTTTCATGCAGTGTAACAGCATTAATCACAAGTACTAAAACAGAAATTATTATTAGAGGCATATAACCAGCGGTAACACCTGCCAATAATAATGCTGCTCCAAATATAATTTCTATTACACTATTTCCTGAAAGCTTCTTTGTTCTCTCCAGTCTAACTATATCTCTAACATCAAAATTAGCTTTTTTTCTTGCCCACTTAATAATAAACCTTTTGTATTGATCAATACTTATTTGAGATCCCGATGTTTTTATTTCAGTTACCTTTGTTCCTGTTCTGCCAAATGTAGTCTTCAATACCCACTCATGCATTTCCGCATTGCTTGGTGACGATATGCTAGGAGTAGTCACTGGCTCAACCGTCTCCACTTCATAAGCAGCAATATCTCCTTCAATCTCCTCCAACAAAGCACCGCAAGAAGAACAAAATTTTACACTGGCACCATATTTTGTTTTGCAATTTGGACACTGCTTCATACCCACTTTGGTCATCTCCTTATTCTTATTCATAATTTTTACTTTTTCTTCGGCTTCTTTAATTTCAATTATTTTCTCTTCCAGCTTATCTGCTAAAATACCTTTAAGAATATCTAAACAATCGCTGAGTGCGTTTGATATTCTGTGATACTTATCATCGTTGGTACGGTCTAGCTTATCATAATCAAGACCTTTACCTATGAAGTTAATACAAAAGCTATTTTTTGTGGTAACAATTTGTAATAATAAACTAGTGCAAATGCCTTCAAAAGGGCGGTTTTGATATTTTTTACCACTTGCTATAGTGTCAAGATTAGATATTTGTGTTCCATTATCCACTACATTGAAATCAATAATATCAGCCCAAGGTATTACACAGTCCCTTACCTTTTCTCCAAAAATTCCTTGTTCATAGATGGGAACATTCAGCAATTTCCTTTCCTCATCTGACTCTAAATACATATAGTTGCTTCTAGTGGTTAATGGCGCACCTACTCTATGCACCCTTCTGATAGGCGTAAAATCTTCTGGCGATACAAATCCTTTTTCCTTGAAAATATCAAGTAATTCACTTTTAGTTTTACCTTCAATATCAGAAACAAATAAACCTTTAGATTGTATGCATTCTTCACACATGAATATGCCATCCCTTAAATTGACACCGGGCACCGATTTTAATTCACCAGACTTAATACCAACTTTTCCAATCATTATTTTCCTGCAGGACCAACATTTTCCTAATTGACATTCTCTGGTTTCTTCAATATCAAATAACCCCATAATCCATCACTCCTCAAATTTTAACCCCTAAAAGAAACATGTTTACAATCATGCAAAAGGTAACTGATACACAGATAAAAAATACATTGATAGCTTATTAAACTTTAACTCACTATTTTAACATTATTAATCAAAAATCCTGCTAATTTGAGAATAATATTCCAATTTAAACTCACGACTTTTTCATACGTCAAATAACCCCTATACTTATTTTTAAGTAAGGAGTGATTTCGTATGGATATTACTGCTTCCCGGCTGCGGGAGCTTCGGAAGTCAAAGCAGCTTTCCCAGGAGGATGTGGCCAAATATCTGGGTATCACTCGGACTGGCTACAATAAATACGAAAGTGGCGACATCAAACCTGTACGAAAGCTAAATGAACTGGCTATCCTGTTTAATGTAAGTGTAGATTACCTGCTTGGTCGTGAGGAATCCACACTGGAGAGCAAGGTTCGTGATGTACCGCCCCACATTAGTGAACAGCTTGAAAAATATCTTGAATTGAGCAAATCCGGCAAAGATATCGTGGATATTACCCTCAATGCTGTATACGAGCAGGAAAACATCAATAGGCAGAGACCTGTCCGTCAACTTCCTTGACACCGACAGAGCTTTACCACTGGTCCTTTAACTCTTCACCATAGAGTAAAGCTACAATCAATGATCAATCTGATTATAAAAAAATCCCAGCAGGTTTTGTTTACCCGCTGGGACAATTTTTATAACGCCATTGTTCAAATTTTTCTTCTTTAGAAGAAAAATCTTCCAATTAGCGTTTCCCTAAAGGACTAGCTTCGCGTCGCAACGAGCTGGGAGATATGCTCGCCAGCTGTTGTAGTTTTTTTCCCCCACCTAAAGAGGTGGGGGACATCTTAAAGCTCGTTATATTTTTATGCTCTCTGTCTGTAATTCAATGAGACTTATTCAATGGGAGATTTATACGGCCACCCAATTCAGTCGAATTAATCCATAGCTTGCGGACGTATCCAAGAGACAAAGACTATTGGTTAATACGTCCCATGTAAAAATGTCAGCTATGGGTGCTTTTCTCCCACTTAAAAGAGGGGAGACTTAGCACCTATTAGCGGTAGTCCAAGTCAAAAATGATTTCTGCCTTTTCACCAAACAGTACCTGATTGCCTGAAGCACTGATTTGAAAAAACATTTCCTGGCGGCGAATCCCCTTGTGTCGGGTGGGCAAATCGAAATCAGCCATGGGAACCACAAATACAAGGCTTTCCCCTGGTGCCAGGGTATCTCCCACATAGTTCTTTGACTCTCCCCCTACTCCATCAGTGGTATAAACGCTAAGATAAGGATTTTCCCAGCTTGTGTTGCTCTTATTTTCCACATTGACCCGTACCTCCCAATCACTTGGATAGGTACCCCCCCAAGCTTTCCATATAGCCGCTGGAATTGTAATATAAGTTCCCCAATTGTTTATTGGGGTATCAGAGGCGTCCGTCCACTCTCCCTGCCGTTTACCATTTAGATAATACTTGGCATAAACGGCATTATTGCCTGTCTCATCACCAGCTGCTTCTTTTTGTGGTGCTGTATTATTTTCTGGGGCGTGGGGGGGATTTTCGGCTGCAGGCCTATTCCCCTGTGATTGGGGCTTATTCTCCTGTAATGCAGGCTTATCCGCTCCAGCCTCAGGTGTCTTTTCCTCTGCGGAGGGAGCAGGCACCTTTTCTTTTACTTCCTCCATGATTTCTTCCACTGCGGGAGGAATGATTTTTTCTTGGTGGGAATGCTGCAAGTTAAACCATATTGCCAGGACAACCGCTATTGCTACCCCAACAACGGCTGCCAGCTTGAGCAGCCTGTTCCGTCTATAGTGAAGCAAATCTTTTTTCAAAGCCTTAGCGGATTGGTAACGGTTCCTTGCATCCACCTCCGTGCATTTTTCCAATATTGGTCTTAGCCAACCATTATAATTCTCCCCCAGCATTTCCGTAAAGGTAATGCCCAGTGAATAAATGTCGCTGCGCTGGTCCGTCTGGCCATAGCCGTACTGCTCCGGCGGTGCGTAGCCCTTGGTGCCCAGCAACCGGGTATCCTCCCTTTGGTTCTCCTTCACCATACGGGCCGCATCAAAATCAATCAGCCGGACAAAGTCATGATCACCAAGCCTTTGCAGAATAATATTTGATGGCTTTATATCCCGGTGAATAATCCCCTTCCCATGGAGCATAATAAGGCCATCACACAGCTGCAGCAGTAGCTTCCTTGCCCTTGCTTCCGTCAAGTATTGACTGTTTTCCAGCAGTTCCTCAAAGGAGGCCCCATTAATAAATTCCTCCACCACTAGGGTGGCCCGGTCATCCTCCGTACAGTAAATGACCTCCGGCCACAGGGACTTGCCCATTCCCTTAAGGGTTGAATAGGGCAGCCTGGCCAGCTTAATATATTTTATGACCACAAAGCTGCCTGTACTGTCAGCGGCCAGCCATACCTCGGCCTTGTCTGTCCGATGGAGCAGACGCACCCTTTCGTATTTGCTTTGTATATATTCCTCCGCCAGCTGTATGACAGTCTTGGAAGTCTCCTGCCCCACAATATCACCTTGCTTTGCTCGCTAAAGTATATTATCATACCACTTAGATTAATATAATAATACATCATTTCAATTGGAGGGGCCATGAAAAATAAAACTACTACCAGTCTGGAGCATGAGCTTAGCGAATCAAAGCGGGTTGAAGATTACCTGACTGTCAATGATTCCGAGCTTGTTAATCAGACCTTGAGTGAGCATCTGGAGGAGCTTATAAAAGAAAAAGGGCTAAACAAAGCCCTCATAATTGAACAATCCGGTCTGGATAAGGTATATGCCTATCACATTTTCGCGGGCCGTAAGAAAGCCTCCCGCAATAAGATATTGGCACTGGCCATTGCCATGGGACTTACACCCGACGAAACACAGCACCTCCTGTATTATGCCAAGGCGGAGCGGCTCTATGTACGCAACAGCTGGGACAGTGTAATATGGCACGCCCTGGAGCATAATCTTTCCGTGGTGGAAACCAATCTGTTGCTGGACAAGCTTGGAGAAACCAAGCTTCTGGATTAAAGAACCTCATCCACCGCCCTTACAGGATCGCAGCCTTCCCCTTCCCCAAAGAGGAAGGCTATTTTACTTGCAGCTCAGCTGCATCCACAGTATTCTGCATCAGCATGGCAATGGTGAGCAGCCCTACGCCCCCCGGCACCGGAGTAATGGCACCGGCTACTTCCTTGACCGCGTCAAAATCCACATCCCCCACCAGCTTTTTCGGGGCGATACGATTTATGCCCACGTCGATTACGGTGGCTCCCGGCTTAATCATGTCCGCAGTGACAAATTTTGGCTTGCCCACGGCGGCAACCACGATGTCAGCATCCTTTACCACCTCAGCCAAATTCTTGGTACGTGAATGACAGATGGTAACGGTGGCATTTTTCCCCAAAAGCAGGTGCAGCATGGGCTTGCCCACAATATTACTGCGGCCAATAACCACCGCCTTGGCTCCCTCCATAGGAATATCTGCCAGCTCCAGCATGCGGATACAGCCATGTGGTGTACATGGTATCAGTGCCTCCTGACCGGTTACCAAACGGCCCACATTAACCGGGTGGAAGCCGTCCACATCCTTTAATGGGTTAATAGCCTCCAGCACCTCTGACTCATAAGGCTGTAAAGCCTTAGGCAATGGCAGCTGTACCAAAATACCGTGAATTTTCGGGTCATTGTTAAGGCGGTTGATTTCAGCCAGAAGCTCCTCCCGGGTAGTACTTTCCGGCATTTCCACCCCCTCAGAATAAAAGCCCAGCTCCGTGCAGGCCTTGTGCTTGTTGCGGACATAGACCTGGGAAGCGGGATTTTCCCCTACGATAATAACGGCCAGGCCCGGAGTAACGCCGTATTTCTCCTTCAGCTGGGCAGCTTTCCTGCCTGCCTCCTCACGAATTTTCGCTGCAAAATACTTGCCTTCCAATAATCTTGCCGTCATAACTTACCTCCAACTTAAATTCCGACTCCCACAAGCCTAATTCCGAATTACGCATTCCAAATTCCGCATTCCGAATTCCAACTCCAAAATTCCGCATTACAAATTCGGAATTCCGCATCCCGAATTCCGAATTATTTAACGTACACACTGGCCAGGGTAAAGAAAAGCATGGCCACGGATACAATGCCGTTTCGCATATAATACTCCCTGGTAAAGGCCCCAAAGCCCTTTATGGCAATCAGGCGGTGCTGATAATATAGCACAGCCGCGGAAACCACCACACCCAAATAATAAATGGTCCCCAGCCCAAAGAGAGTACCCATGTACACGAATATGCCCAGGCACACCACATGGGTGACCTTGGCCAACAGCAGGGCATTCCCGGCCCCCAGGGCTGTAGCCATAGAATGAAGGCCATGGGCCTTGTCAAATTCCTCATCCTGGGCTCCATATACCACATCAAAGCCCCCAATCCACAGGGCGACTGCCGTAAACAGCACAATCATCGGCCAGTCAATGGTACCGGTAACCGCCACCCAGCCCCCGGCCGGAGCCATGGCCACGGCTATACCACAAACATAGTGGCAAAAGCAGGTTATCCGCTTCATATAGGGATAAATGATAAAGGGCAGAGCGGCCACTGGCAATAGCTTTATACAGATAGGATTTAACTGCAATACAGAAAATATCAACACGGCAAAGCATATAGCCACCAGCAGATAAATGTCTTTTTTATTGAGCTGACCGGCCACCATAGGCCGTCCCTTGAACCGTGGCTGATCTACATCGTATTTTAAATCAATCAGGTTATCCAGGGCCAGAGCAGCACTACGGGCCGCCACAATAGTAAGGGTAATCCAGACCATTATCATAATATCCGGCTGGCCATCAGCCGCCAAGAAGGCCGCCATATAGGCAAAGGGAAGGGAAAAAACCGTCTGATAAAATGCCACATTATTAAGGTGAGCATCTATCTTCTGCCAAAAACTATTCATACCGTCAGTCAAGGCCAAGCTCCTTCCACTTCGCATCCACCAAATTCTTTATATCCTGGGACATCTCAATTTCATCCGGCCATTCACGGGTATGCCCTTCCTCTGGCCATGATTTGGTGGCATCAATACCGACCTTGGTTCCCCATTTGGCCATAGGTGAGGAATGATCCAGGACATCCAGCGGCCCCTCCATCATCACCAGATCACGTTTGGCATCAATATTATTAAATACGCGCCACCATACTTCCTTTGGATTCTGCACATCCACATGGGCATCCACGACGATAATCATCTTGATAAACATCATCTGCCCCATCCCCCACAGGGCATTCATAACCTTCTTGGCCTGCATCGGGTAGGTCTTTTTTATTGATACAAAAATACAATCATGGAATACACCCTCCAATGGCATATTCACGTCGACAATTTCCGGTATTACCTGCTGCAATAAAGGCAGGAAAATCCGCTCTGTGGCCTTGGCCAGATAGCAATCCTCCATCGGCGGCTTGCCAACAATAGTGGATGGATATATTGGATTCTTGCGATGGGTAATGCAGGTAATGTGGA
>NZ_CAMYWM010000115.1 GCF_947302755.1 uncultured Anaerovibrio sp. | reverse complement strand
CAGTAAGTTTACTACGAAATCTTAGCAAATCAAATCCGAAGGATGCAGATGAGCTCTAGATTTCGTTGTAAGGGCGTAGTGCGAAATAACGTTTCGCACGAAGTTTACTAAAAAAGCCCCGTCCGATAAAAGGACGAGGCATATTCCCGTGGTACCACCTTATTCGGCCCTGGAGGACAGAGCCACTCAAGCTGCCATTATCGCTGGCTGACGGCAGAATTTTTATCCCCTGGAGGATATAATAATCTGCGGCTCATGAATAGCTTTCCGCCTATTAATAATAGCAATTTTCACCAACCATTGCCTCTCTGAATTATTTCGTAAGCGTACTTTTTCAATCATCGCCTTTGCAATATAAAATTCTTTTGCATACTATAGCACATTGAATTTTTTTTTGCAAGAGGTCGTATTTGATATTGTTTTCAATAGTACAGAATTGTTTAATTTCCTTCGTTGCATTAAAAGGCATATTTGAGTACAATTAAAAAAGGATTAAATTCGCTGCTTGTTAAAGGAGTCGATTATTTTGGTACTTGGAAAAATCAGAGAAGCAGGCGCAGGCTTTACAAAATTCCCTGAAGCCATACGGAAGGCCTTGTTTTTTTTGGCTGAGCACAATTTCAATGAAATGGAAGACGGTACTTATCCTATTGATGGGAAAAACAGCTATGCCATTGTGCAGCGTTATAATACCAGAATACCAGAAAGCGGTAAGCCGGAGGCCCACAGAAAATTTGTGGATATCCAATATGTTGTAAAGGGCAAGGAGGAGCTGGGCTGGTGTCCATTAAATCCGGAGCTCATAGAAATAATACCCTATGATTATGAAAGGGATATAGTGTTTTATGAAAGGCTTGTGCCCGGCAGCAGTATTGTGTTGGATGAGGGTACCTTTGCCGTCCTTTATCCTGCTGACGTACATCGTCCCTGCGGTTCCCTGGATGGTAAGCTCGAACCAGTTACCAAGGTGGTCGTAAAGATTGCCGTGGATTATATAAAATGATGCTGTTTAATTATTAGTATTTTGGAGGCATGATTGATGACTGTAAGAAGAATTTACGTGGAAAAGCGCCAGGGCTTCTATGATATTCCTGCTCAGCAGCTTTGTGATGATCTCATTGAGAGCTTTCGCCTGACTGAACTGAGAGCTGTACGATTATTTAATCGTTACGATATCGAGGGCCTTAGCGATGAGGAATACGCTACAGTAAAGGCTGTTGTATTTTCCGAGCCACCGGTGGATGTTGTGTACGAGGAAAAGCTTCCTGAGTTTCCCAAATCCAGGATGTTTGCAGCCGAATATCTGCCAGGACAGTATGACCAAACCGCAGACTCTGCGGCCCAGTGCGTGCAGCTGGTTACCCAGAAGGAACGCCCCATAATTGCAACTGCGCGGGTTGTGGTTTTGGTTGGAAGCATTGATGATGCCACCTTTGCCAAGATAAAGGATTATTATATAAATGCAGTGGAAAGCCGCGAGGCAAAGCTGGAAAAGCCGAAGTCCCTGGAAATGAATTTACAGCCTCCCAAGGATGTGGAGCTGCTCAGCGGATTTACGTCAATGTCTGAAAATGATCTTAAGGGCTTCATGGACAGCCGGGGCTTTGCCATGAGCTTTGACGATTTAAAATTCTGTCAAAAATACTTCCGGGATATTGAGCATCGTGACCCGACTATTACTGAAATTCGGGTTATTGATACATATTGGTCCGATCATTGCCGCCATACCACCTTTACCACAGCCATAGATTCTGTGGCTCTTGAGCAGGGCTACTATACGCCGGCTATTGCCAAGGCCTATCGCCAGTATCAGGAGGACCGGGAACTGGTATACAGCGACGAGGATCGGGATGTTACCCTTATGGATTTGGCTGTTATAGGCATGAAAACCCTGAGAAAACAGGGGAAGCTGGATGATTTGGACAAATCAGAGGAAATAAATGCCTGCAGCATTGTCGTTAATGCGGATATTGGCGGCAAAAATGAGGAATGGCTGGTTATGTTCAAAAACGAGACCCATAACCATCCCACGGAAATTGAGCCCTTTGGCGGTGCGGCCACCTGTCTGGGTGGTGCCATTCGTGATCCCCTGTCCGGACGCTCCTACGTTTATCAGGCTATGCGCGTAACAGGGGCGGCTGATCCACGTCGGCCTATTTCGGCTACCATAAAGGGAAAGCTGCCCCAGAAGAAGATTACCCAGGGGGCGGCGGCCGGCTACAGCTCCTATGGAAATCAGATTGGCCTGGCTACCGGCCAGGTGGCAGAGGTTTATCATGAGGGCTTTATGGCCAAGCGCATGGAAATCGGTGCTGTTATTGCGGCGGCACCAAAGGTCAATGTAGTGCGTGAGGTTCCGCAAAAGGGGGATGTGGTAGTATTGGTTGGGGGCCGTACCGGCCGTGATGGCTGTGGTGGAGCCACCGGCTCCTCCAAGGAGCATACCACAGAATCCCTTACTACAGCCGGGGCAGAGGTGCAGAAGGGCAATCCGCCAACAGAGAGAAAAATACAGCGTCTGTTCCGCAATCCGACGGTGAGCCGGATGATTAAGCGGTGTAATGATTTTGGTGCCGGCGGAGTATCTGTAGCCATTGGTGAGCTTACCGACGGCCTGATTATTAACCTGGACTCCGTTAAGAAAAAATATGATGGCCTTGATGGTACAGAGCTGGCCATTTCTGAATCCCAGGAGCGCATGGCGGTGGTTCTGGACGCCGGGAATGTGGAAGAGTTTATCAAATTTGCCGATGAAGAAAATCTCGAGGCAACTGTGGTTGCCCTGGTTACCGACAACAGACGCCTGGTAATGAAATGGCGCGGCCATGATATCGTAAATCTCAGCCGGGATTTTCTGGATACCAATGGGGTTAAGCAGCATATCGAGGTTGAGGTGGCTGCCCCGAAGCGGGAGGCCTGCTATTTCAAACGGCTGTCCAAGAAAATCGAGGCCTTGGGCCGCGATGTGGAAAAGGCCTGGCTGGAAAATCTCAAGGATTTGAATGTTTGCAGCCAAAAGGGACTGGCTGAGCGGTTCGATTCCACCATTGGCGGCAATACGGTTCTTATGCCCTTTGGCGGTAAGCATCAAATGACGTCTGCAGAGGGCATGGTGGCCAAATTACCGGTTCTGGGAGCTGAAACCACCACGGCAACGGCCATGACCTATGGCTATAATCCATATCTTATGGAATGGAGTCCCTTCCATGGGGCAGTTTACGCAGTGGTAGAGGCTGTGGCCAAGATGGTGGCCCTGGGTGGTCGGGCTGATACCATCCGCATGACCTTCCAGGAATATTTTGAGAGCCTTGGCAAGGATCCGGTTAAATGGGGGAAGCCCTTCAGCGCCCTTTTGGGAGCCTTGTGGGCCCAGCATCAATTTGAAATTCCGGCGATTGGCGGCAAGGATTCCATGTCCGGTACCTTTATGGATATGACCGTTCCGCCTACCCTGGCCTCCTTTGCCGTAGATGTTTTGAAGGCAGACAATGCTATTTCCCCGGAATTTAAGTATGCCGGCAATAAGGTTTATTACGTAGAGGCTCCCCGGGATGAATATGAGATGCCGGATTTTGCCTATCTTAAAAAGGCCTATGGGAGAATTAGTCAGCTTATCAGTGAAAAGAAGGTATTTGCCGCCTCCAGTGTTCGCATGGGCGGTGTGGCAGCGGCCATTACCAAAATGTGTCTCGGCAATAATATTGGCTTCAGGTTCAGGGCCTTTATGGAAAAGGATGAATTATTCCGGGCTGATTATGGCGGCATAATTCTGGAGCTGGCTGATAATGTAGATGTGGACCTGGCATTAAAGGGCCTGCGGTACACTGAGCTGGGTGAAACTACGGTGGTTACCAGTATTGTGTGCGACGATGCGGTTATTACCCTGCCGGAGGCCTTGAGGGCCTACACCAGTCCATTGGAGAAAATTTTCCCTACAAGGGTTAAAATGGAAAAGAAGACTGTTAAGGAGTCCTTCTATAGAAGCGGCAATCGCATCACTAAACAATTAACTATTGCCCAGCCAAGAATTTTCATACCGGTATTCCCGGGGACAAATTGTGAATATGATTCGGCACGGGCCTTTGAACGGGCCGGTGGTGCCCCCCAGACCCTGGTTATCCGCAATCTGACCCCATCGGCAGTTGAGGAATCTGTGGAAGCCATCGTAAAGGGCATTAAGGCAGCCCAGATCGTAATGCTGCCGGGTGGCTTCAGTGGCGGCGATGAACCGGATGGCTCCGGCAAATTCATTGCGGCCATGTTCCGCAATCCGCGGATTAAGGAGGCTGTCCATGAGCTCCTTCAAAAGAGGGATGGCTTAATGCTGGGGATATGCAATGGCTTCCAGGCCTTGATTAAGCTGGGCTTGGTTCCTTATGGAGAAATTCGCGATTTGACCAGCACCTCGCCAACCCTTACCCACAATCAGATTGGCCGCCACGTGTCCTGCATGGTTCGCACCAAGGTGGTATCCAATCTGTCACCATGGTTTAACAACGTGAAGGTAGGAGATATTTTCACCATTCCGGTGTCCCACGGCGAAGGACGCTTTGTGGCTGACCGGGAAGTGGTGGCTAAGCTGCGTATCAATGGACAGATTGCCACCCAGTATGTGGGTGCCACCGGTGAGCCAACCTCTGATATACCATTTAATCCTAACGGCTCTGTAAGTGCCATAGAGGGGATCACCAGCCCTGATGGACGTGTCCTCGGGAAAATGGGTCATTCTGAGCGCATCGGTGAGAATGTTGCCAAAAATGTTCCCGGAAAGCAGGATCAGCAGCTCTTTGAAGCAGGCGTAGGATATTATAAATAAAGTACAGCATGATATTGTGCAGTATTGCATATAGTAAATACAGTATGCTGCAGGTGTGCTTCTCCCTTTTGGACAAAGGCGGAGAAGCACATTTTTTATTTGAAACACAAATTTTACGGTTGTTCAGAATTATTGTTCAAAACTTTTTTAAAAAATTTTCAAATTTTAGAAGGATTTGACAATTATATGGAGAAATATATACGCGAGGAAAAAGTTAATGCGTCCGATTGTGTTTCCTATGCCGGGAAAATGGCAGGGAAAACCGCTTATCGGCTGTGTTCAGTGCTATGAGTTCAGCCACCTTACCCATGAGAGGATTCTTATATGTGCTTCCGGGCCAGGGCGAAAAGGCCGTCGGGATTAGCATTTGTGATGGTGGGCACCATATACTGGAGCAACGGTTTTGATTCGGGTATCATGTAGTTGTATGCAGCAGGGATAAATCGGGGGCAGCAATTAACTTAACCTTTTTCGAGCTGATAAAATCGGGGGATTGAGTCAGCTGCCGTATATTAAATTTAGAGGGGGATTTTTCAAAATGGCAAAGAAGTATGTAATGGCGTTGGATGCAGGTACCACTAGTAACAGAGCTATCATCTTTGATGAGAATTCCAAGATCGTAGGCGTTTCTCAGAAAGAGTTCACTCAGATATTCCCACAGCCAGGTTGGGTTGAGCATGATGCAGATGAGATTTGGAGCACCATGACTACTGTAATGAAGGAAGCTCTTGAGCAGAGTGGTCTTGCAGCCAGTGACATCGCAGCTATCGGTATCACCAACCAGCGCGAGACTGCAGTTGTTTGGGATAAGAACACTGGCCGTCCAGTATACAATGCGATTGTATGGCAGTCCCGTCAGACCGCAGATATCGCTGATGGCTTGAAGAAGAAGGGCCTCACAGAGGAGTTCAAGTCCAAGACTGGTTTGACTATCGATGCATATTTCTCCGGTACCAAGATTACTTGGATTTTTGAGAATGTAGAGGGCACTCGTGAGCGCGCAGAAAAGGGCGAGCTGCTCTTCGGTACCATCGATACTTGGCTTATTTGGAAGCTGACCGGTGGTAAAGCTCATGTAACTGATTATTCCAATGCTTCCCGTACTTTGATGTACAACATCAAGGAACTGAAGTGGGATGATGCTCTTCTCGGATATCTCGGTGTTCCTAAGTGCATGCTTCCAGAGGTTCGTCCATCCTCTGGCGTATATGGTGAGGCTATTCCTTCCATTTTGGGTGCTGCTATTCCTGTTGCAGGTGCTGCAGGTGACCAGCAGGCTGCTCTCTTTGGTCAGAACTGCTTCGAGCCAGGTATGGCTAAGAATACCTATGGTACTGGCTGCTTCATGCTCATGAACACCGGTACTGATATCTATGATTCCAAGAACGGTCTGGTTACTACCATCGCTTGGGGTCTTGATGGCAAGGTTGAGTATGCTCTTGAGGGTTCCATCTTCGTAGCAGGTTCCGCTATTCAGTGGCTGCGTGACGGCGTTCGCATGGTAGACTCCGCTCCGGATTCCGAGTGGGTTGCCAAGAAGGTTCGTGACACCGCCGGTGTATATCTCGTTCCTGCATTTGTAGGTCTTGGTGCTCCATACTGGGATCAGAACGCTCGTGGTATGATCATCGGTATTACCCGTGGTACCACCAAGGCACATATCGTTCGTGCAACTCTGGAGTCCTTGGCATATCAGACCAAGGATGTTCTGGGGGCTATGGAAGCAGATTCCAACATTAAGCTGGCTTCCCTGAAGGTTGACGGCGGTGCTGTTGCCAACAACCTGATGATGCAGTTCCAGGCTGATATTCTGGGCGTTCCTGTAGATCGTCCTCAGATCATCGAGACTACTGCCCTTGGTGCAGCATACCTCGCTGGTCTCGCTGTAGGCGTTTGGAACAACAAGGAAGAGCTGAAGACTGCCTGGAAGCTGGATGTCCGCTTTGAGCCAGTAATGGATAAGTCCGAAGCCGACAAGCTCTACAAGGGCTGGCAGAAGGCTGTTAAGCACTCCATGCATTGGCTGGATGAGGACTAATCGAGGCTTAGCTTCGTGATTTAACTGATTTATATTTTAGAATTCAATGTCTGGTACC
Organism: uncultured Anaerovibrio sp.; assembly: GCF_947302755.1. Taxonomy (GTDB): domain Bacteria; phylum Bacillota; class Negativicutes; order Selenomonadales; family Selenomonadaceae; genus Anaerovibrio. Next base: position 1,548 of record NZ_CAMYWM010000115.1, on the reverse strand, counting down.
GGCTCCATTGGGGGGCTGGTACCGGATATGAATTACTGCAATTATTTTTTATGTTTTTGAAAGAGGGATAAGAAAATGGATAATTTGTTAGGCGAGTTCGTCGGCACCATGGTACTGATGGTGTTCGGTTGCGGTGTTAATGCAAATATGACTTTGGCTAAATGCTATGGTCGCGGCGGCGGCTGGATCTGCACAACTACCGGCTGGTGCTTTGCAGTTGTAATGGGTGTATACACCTCTGTGGCTTTAGGTGCTCCTCAGGCTGATATCAACCCATCCGTTACTATTGCCAAGACCTTGGCAGGCGTTTATACCTGGGATCAGTTTGCAGCTACCTCTATCGTTCAGATCCTTGGCGGTATCCTTGGTGCTATCATTGTTTATCTCGCATATCTCCCACATTGGGGTGAGACTGAAGGAAGCAAGCTGGGTGTATTCTCCACTGGTAACGCTTGCGGTAACCAGATGACTGCATTCATCTCCGAGTTTATTGCTACTTTCTTCCTGATGTTCGGTATTTGGTGCATCTTCTCCAAGGGTGTTCAGGGCTCCATCGGCCTTGCTCCTGGCTTTGGTCCATATCTTGTAGGTTGCTTGATCTGGGCTCTTGGTCTGTCCCTTGGCGGTACCACCGGTTATGCGATGAACGCAGCTCGTGACCTTGGTCCAAGAATTGCCCATGCAATTCTTCCTATTCCTGACAAGGGCGACAGCAACTGGGGTTATGCCTGGATTCCAGTAGTTGCTCCTCTTTGCGGTGGTGTTGCAGCTTACGTTGTATCCAGCGCTTTCGGTATTATCTGATAGCAATTTGCTTGCTTAAGTAACTGAACATCCCCACTTGTGGCTTCATGGGTGGGGATGCTTTTATTAAATAGGGGTATTAGATTTCGTGTAAATAGGGGTATTAGATTTCGTGTAAGGGCGTAGTGCGAAAAACGTTTCGCACGAAGTTTATTAATTTTTCAGGAGGGATTTGTTGTGAAGAAGCTCATTAATGAAGTAGTAAATGTTGAGGAAGAAATGATTCTTGGTTTAGTTAAATCCGCACCGGATAAGCTTCGTAAATTGGACTGCGGCACAGTTGTGGTAAGGGCCAACAAGAAGGTGGGCAAGGTTGCCCTGGTTTCCGGTGGTGGCAGCGGACATGAACCTGCACATGGCGGTTATGTCGGGGAAGGCATGCTGGACGGCGCTGTAGCAGGAGCTGTCTTTACTTCTCCTACCCCGGATCAGATTTATGAAGCTATCAAGGCTGTGGCTACCAATAAGGGCGTTCTCTGTATTGTAAAGAACTACACCGGCGATGTCATGAACTTTGAAATGGCTATTGACATGGCCAAGGATGAGGGCATTGAGGCTGATTATGTAGTAGTAAATGATGATGTGGCTGTTAAGGATTCCCTTTACACCACTGGACGCCGTGGCGTGGCCGGTACTGTATTGGTACACAAGATTGCCGGCGCATTGGCAGAGACCGGTGCCAGCCTGGCAGAGGTTAAGGCCGTGGCCGAAAAGGTTATTGCCAACGTACGTACCATGGGTATG
>NZ_CAMYWM010000114.1 GCF_947302755.1 uncultured Anaerovibrio sp. | reverse complement strand
AATTGGAATATTTTTCTTCTAAAGAAGAAAAATTTGAACAATGGCGTTATAATAAAAAATGTGATTTTAAGGTCTAATTTCATTTAGAAAATGTGATATTTAAGTCTAAAAACACAAGAAAAATGTGATTTTTAGACCTAAATTAAGAGGAAAAATGTGATATAATATAGGCGAAATGAGGTGATTTCTGTGATTGACCGGTTAAAACGCAAGATTGATCAATATTTGATTGAATGGAAGGAATCAGCTGATCATTTGCCTATCATTGTTAGAGGAGCACGTCAGATAGGAAAAACGGAAGCTATAGAGCATTTTGCCAAGAATAATTATAAATATGTGGTGGAAATAAATTTTATATTACAGCCAGAGTACCAACAGATTTTTGCTGACGGGTTTGACATAGATAGAATCATTCAAAATATCACGTTTATAAATCCTGATTTCACTTTGGAAGCGCATGAGACACTGATTTTCTTTGATGAGATGCAGGTTTGTCCAAGTTGTGCTACCAGTTTGAAGGCATTTAAAATTGATGGCCGATATGACATAATTTGTTCTGGTTCTATGATGGGATTAAATTATCAGGAAATAGAATCCAACAGCGTAGGGTATAAACAGGATTATTATATGCATTCGTTGGATTTTGAGGAATACTTGTGGGGAAAGGGATATTCTTCAAAGCAAATTGATATCCTTTATGAGTGCATGAGGTTGCTCAATCCTCTTTCTGCCAGTATGATGACCTCCTTGCGTCAAAGCTTTCAGGAATACTTAATGCTAGGTGGAATGCCGGCTGTAGTTTGGCGTTTTATTCAGCAAAAGAACTATGGTGGCCTCATTAATATGCAAAGGCAGCTGTTGCTTGATTATGAAGAAGATATTACAAAATATGCTGGTGGTATGGATAAGGGGAAAATCCTTAATGTTTACAGGAAAATACCGGTTTTTCTTGGGCAGGATAATAAAAAGTTTAAGATATCAAAGGTTGCCCATGGTGCAAGAAGCCGGGAGTACGTTGGCGTTAACGATTGGCTTATAAATGCCGGTATTGTAAATGTATGTTATTGCCTGGATTCTTTGTCACTTCCTTTGCGGGGGAATTACAATCCAGATAATTATCGTTTGTATTATGGTGATACGGGGTTACTGATTGCTAGCTTAGACGAAGAGGCCCAAACAGATTTACGGGCTAACCGTAATTTTGGTGTATATAAAGGTGCATTGATAGAAAATGTTGTAGCCCAAATGCTTAAACAGCAAGGCTATAATTTGTATTTTTATCGCAATGATAGTGCCACTGTGGAAATGGATTTTTTCTTACGTGATGCCGATAGCTTAGTACCGTTGGAGGTAAAGGCAACAAATGGTGCTACAAAGTCACTCAATGCTCTTGTTGGCAATGATAAATATTCTGACATAATATATGGAATAAAACTGGGTGATACTAATATTGGCTGGAACGGTAAATTTTATACTTTCCCTTATGCATTAACCTTCCTGCTAAAACGGTGGCTAAAGGAACGCATATAAAAAATATAGACAATGATGGCAAATACAATAATTGTAAAGCTAAGATTTCGTAATAAGCTTACTGGACACCTGACAGTGTCCACACGCCCTTACAACGAAATCTAGAGCTCATCTGCATCCTTCGGATTTGCTTCGCTAAGATTTCATAATAAAAAATTATTGCCTCTATTTTAATATTAAAAAATATGCTAAAATATACTGTGGCTTTACAAGATTATTGTTTTTAGGGGGATATAAATGCTTACACCAGTTGATATACATAATCAGGAGTTTAAACGAAGCTTTCGTGGCTACGATATAGATGAAATTGATGATTTCCTTGATCAGGTAGTGAATGATTACGAAAAATTATTTCGGGAAAACAGCCAGCTGAAGAAGGAAATTGAGCTGAATGAGAAGGCATTGAGCCAGTATCACCAGCTGGAGAAAAATCTTCAGGATACCCTTCTGGTAGCCCAGCGTACCGCCGATGAGGTAACCAATACCGCCAATACCCGTGCAGAGGAAATTAGGGCAGCCGCCAGGCAGGCCAGTGATAATATTATTCGTGAAGCGGAGATTGAGGCAAAGCGCCGGTTGGAGGATGCCGCCCAAAAGGTTCGGGAGGCTGTTACGGAGTACGAGCGTATTGTCAGTGAAAAGCGCCAGTTTGTGGCCAAAATGCGCAATACATTACAGACAGAGCTTTCCCTCCTGGAGGAGGCCGAGAGTAATTTTCCCGACAGACAGGAGTCTCAGATATTGCAATCTGTAAATGTGGAAATTGGCACAAAGCCTGAGGAAAATCCAACAGAGGCTCAGGAAAGTGATGGAGCTGACAGAACGGCTTTTGAAGACGATGAATAAAGGATTTTGGGAGGCAAAGTTGGTACCTGTAGGTTTAGGCTTTATAGTTTTTTTTATTGATCAGCTGGTCAAGAGCTATGTTACTGCTTCTATGCAGCTGGGTCAGTCAATTCCGGTGATTAAGGATTATTTTTACATTACCTATGTCCTTAATCCGGGGGCAGCCTTTGGGCTGTTTGCCAATCAGCGCATTATGTTCATCATAGTGGCAGTTGCTTTGTGCGCCGGGTTGGTTTATTTCCGTCGGCAGCTGGCCAAGGAATCCTTGATGATGAAGTACGGTGTGAGCCTGTTGGCCAGCGGGGCAGTAGGCAATCTGTTTGACCGCCTGCAAAATGGGCTGGTGGTGGACTTTTTTGATTTTCGGGTGTGGCCCGTGTTCAATATTGCCGATGTGGCTATTTGCGTAGGGGCTGCCCTTATCATAATTGATATCTTCGTCAGGAGGAACGAGAATGATACTGACCTTCAAGGCTGATATGGATAGTGAACGGCTGGATGTGTTTCTCACCAGAATGCAGCCGGATTATTCCCGATCCCATATTCAGAAGCTGGCGGCAGATGGCTGTGCATCGGTAAATGGCAGGGTCAGAAAGGGAAATTATCGCCTTCATTTGAATGATGATGTGGTGTTGTCAGTTCCGGAGGCGGAGTCGGTGGAAATTCTCCCGGAGGATATTCCCCTGGATATTCTCTATGAGGATAATGATATTATCGTAATCAATAAGGCCAGGGGGATGGTGGTTCATCCAGCTGCCGGGATAAATTCCGGCACCTTGGTAAATGCTCTTATGTATCATTGTAAGGATTTGTCAGGCATTAACGGGGAAATCAGGCCGGGTATCGTCCATAGATTGGACAAGGATACCTCCGGGGTAATGGTGGCTGCCAAGAATGACAGGGCTCATATCAGTCTGGCGGAGCAGATTCAGGAAAAGACTGCCCATCGGGTGTACAATGCCATAGTTTGGGGCAATATTAAAGAGGAAGCCGGAATAATTCGTGGCGATATTGGCCGTCATCCCACAGACCGTAAAAAAATGGCCATTGTCCAGGAAAACGGCAAGCCCGCCACCACGCATTTTAAGGTGCTGGAGCGGTTTGGGGACTGTACCTTTATTGAATGTCGTCTGGAAACTGGGCGCACCCATCAGATCAGGGTTCATATGACTCATATTGGCCATCCGGTGGTGGGGGATCCTAAATACGGTGCTGCCCGCCATGGCAAGGTGAAGGGAAGCTTTTCCATTCAGGGCCAGGCCCTTCATTCCATTAGCCTGGAGCTTACCCATCCCACTACGGGAGAGCGTATGACCTTTACCAGTCCGCTGCCTGAGGATATGGAAAAAATATTGAAAAAGCTGCGGAATAAATAAGGGGAATAAATGGATTAAATATTAGTATGAATACGAGGGGATGAATACTATGACAACTTTTATTGACAAGACGGTTCTTATGGACGAACAGGGGATGCATCGTGCCTTGGTACGCATTGCCCATGAAATTCTGGAGAAGAACAAAGGGGTAGATGATATAGTGCTGGTCGGTATTCGTTCCCGTGGTGTGCCCTTGTCTGAACGGGTGGCCGATGCCATAGAAGGGATTGAGGGTAAGCGTCCACCGGTGGGGGTGCTGGATATTACCCTTTATCGGGACGATTTGTCTATTTTGTCCTATCAGCCTATTGTCCGGCCTACCACCATGCCGGTGGACATTGACAACAGGATTATCGTATTGGTGGATGATGTGCTGTACACCGGCCGCACCATCAGGTCTGCCCTGAATGCCATAATTGATATGGGCCGTCCAAAGTCAATTCAGCTGGCGGTGCTTATTGACCGGGGCCATCGTGAGCTTCCTATAAGAGCCGATTATGTGGGCAAAAACGTCCCGACCTCCTCCAAGGAATCTGTAAATGTAAAGGTTGTGGAGATAGACCACACCGACCAGGTGGTTCTCCGCCAGGAGGAATGAGTAGGGTTAAGCAGAAAAACTAAAAAAGCCAGGAGTGTTTCATAAGCATTCCTGGCTTTTTCAGTAATATTGATTTAGAACTATATTGGTATAAATAAAAAACAGGCTGCCCTGTGATGAAGCATTATCATCATGGGCAGCCCGTTTTTATTTATCCGATACTAAGGGGGTGCGTGAAAAGTTTGTTGTCATATTGTGCTTTGGGGAGCATTACACAATTCCCTGGGCCATCATGGCGTTGGCCACCTTCAGGAAGCCGGCGATATTACAGCCCACCAATAAATCTCCCTCATGACCATATTCCTTGGCGGCGTTTTTCGAGGCATTGTAAATGTCTGTCATGATGCCCTTCAGCTTGTTATCCACTTCCTCAAAGGACCAGCTGTAGCGCATGGAATTTTGGGCCATTTCCAGGGCAGAGGTGGCTACACCGCCGGCATTGGCCGCCTTGGCCGGAGCAAAGAGTACCTTGTGCTCCTGAATATAAGCAATGGCATCCAATGTACATGGCATGTTGGCTCCTTCACCTACCAGCTTTACGCCGTTGGCGATTAATGTTTTGGCACTGTCCAGATCCAGCTCCTGCTGGGTGGCACATGGTAAGGCAATATCACACGGAATGGTCCAAATCCCCTTGCAACCCTCCGTGTAGGTAGCTGACGGCTTGGCCGCTACATATTCCTTGATACGTCCCCGACGTACCTCCTTAATTTCCTTGACAAGGGACAAATCCAGTCCCTCCGGATCATATATATAGCCGTTGGAGTCGGAGCAGGCTACCACCTTGGCCCCAAATTCCTGAGCCTTTTCAATGGCATAGGTGGCCACATTGCCGGAACCGGATATAACCACGGTTTTATCCTTATAATCCATTCCGTTATCGGCCAAATACAGACTGGTAAAGTACAGGAGACCGTAGCCGGTGGCCTCAGTTCTGGCCAGGGAGCCTCCGTAGGAAAGACCCTTACCGGTGAGAACACCGGCCTCATAGGTATCCTTAAGCCGCTTGTACTGGCCGAACAGATAGCCGATTTCCCGGCCGCCTACACCAATATCCCCGGCTGGAATATCTACATCATGACCGATATGACGGTACAGCTCTGTCATAAAGCTTTGGCAGAACCGCATTATTTCCCCCTCGGATTTTCCCTTTGGATCGAAGTTGGAGCCACCCTTGGCACCGCCGATTGGCAGGGTGGTAAGGGAGTTTTTGAATATTTGTTCAAAGCCCAAAAACTTCATAATGGACAAATTGACGGATGGATGAAGGCGAAGCCCACCCTTGTAAGGACCTATGGCACTGTTAAATTGTACGCGATAGCCCTTGTTTACATGGGTTTTGCCCTTATCGTCAGTCCAAGGTACCCGGAACATAATAACCCGTTCCGGCTCCACCAGCCGCTCCAGTAGAGCTGTGTCCTGATATTTTGGATTGCGCTCCAGGGCTGGTGCAATAGATGTCAATACCTCTTTGACGGTATTGTGAAATTCTACTTCACCAGGGTTTTCCCGCTTAACCTTTTCCAATACTTCATTTACGTATGTATTCAAAATAAAACCTCCCTTTTGAAACATGCATATTAACAACATCGTTTAAGATTATATAATATAATCATTTTTTGATACAATATATGATAATTATGTATACAATATTCTTTTTTTAGATAGACATTTTTAGCTTTTGGCTTATCTAGGGAAAATTAAAAGGATTTTAGTAAAAAAAGTAGAATTTAATAAAAATATAAATATGTAGAAGTGATGGGGTGATATGCTGTCATTTCAGAATATGACAGCATATCAAACCCGGCGAAATGGAAAAGGGGGCTTTTTATGCGTTATCAAAAGGGATTTTTCGGTATGATTTTGGTGCTGCTTATTTGTGTGCTGCTGCCCATGACGGCATTGGCAGCTGACCGGGACAGCTCAACAGGTGATACAAGGGAGACAGTTGCCACCTCTCAGGATCAGGCCGAGCTGGACAAAAAGGCGGAGAAGGAGCGGAAGCAGCAGGAAAAGGCCAAAAAGGAACGGGGAGAAATCGACGAGCTGTCCAAAAAGGCTTTGGAGCGGCTCTATGATAAGGTTCCTTCCGCTAGGCAGGTGATTGCTGACTCCTATGGCTATGCCACCCTGAGCAATACCGGCATGAAGCTGGGGCTCTTTGGCAGTGCCCATGGACGGGGGGTAGCCGTCAACAATAACACCGGTGAACGGGTTTACATGCGGATGAACGAAACGGGCATTGGCCTGGGCCTTGGGGTCAAGGAATATGACCTGGTGTTTGTTATTACCCATGAGGAGGCCTGGAGATCCTTTACCATTAACGATTGGAAGGTGGGCGGCTCTGCTGAGGCATCGGCCAGTGATGGCGAAGAGGGGGGCTCACTGGAGGGAGCCACTGTTGTGGACGATGGAATCTGGGTTTACCAGCTGACGAAAAAGGGCCTGGCATTGGACGCTTCAATAAAGGGAACGAATATTTACCCGGATAAAAAGCTGAATGAAGTAGCAAAGGAAGATTAAATATATTTGATGGATGAAATGATATTTATTGCATAAAAATCCATAATACTGTATCATATAGGGCGTTGATATGTTAAACGTTAATTAACTTTTTAAAGGGGATATTATACAGATTATGGTTGATAAACAAAATAATATAGCTGTTGCTGCTGAACAAAGGGGCTATGGCTTTGCCGATATTGTTAAATTCTTTGGGTGTTCATTGTTTGGCTGCTTCATGTTCCTTTATCCATGGGATACTGCTGGCGGCTCATACAATACAGCCCTTAGTGTTCTGACTGAGGCCCTGGACAAGGCTATTCAGGCAAACTTGCCCTGGCTGCTAACGGTGCTGGTGCTGTTTTCCGGCCTGAGCTCCTTGGTGGGATTGTTTTGGAGGCCAAGGCTATCAGGGCGATATGGCTGGATTTTGCCATTGATGTTTGTGTCCAAGCCCTATGCCATGACCCGCCTCATTGCCATGGCTGTTACTATATGTGTAGTTTTTGGGGTTGGCCCGGAAATGGTGCGCAGTGAGGACGTGGGGGCCAGTATGGTTTCATTGGCCCAAACCCTGGTAGCTATTGCGGTAACCCTAAGCTTTGTGCTGCCCTTTCTGACGGATTGTGGGATTATGGAATTTATGGGGATATTGCTTAGACCCTTGATTAGGCCCTTGTTTAAGGTGCCGGGACGGGCTTCGGTTGATTTGATTGCCTCCTGGCTGGCGTCCTCCAATACAGCTGTGCTTATTACCGGCAATCAGCACCAAAATGGTTACTACAGCAAGCGGGAAGCGGCCTCTATTATGACCAATTTTTCCCTGGTGTCCATTCCCTTCTGTATGGTAATAGCTGAGACCCTGAACGTAACCAGTCATTTTGTGCTGCTGTACGGCTCGGTGACAGCCATTGGCCTGCTGCTGGCAATGATTGGGGTGCGTATTCCGCCCTTGTCCAGAATTCCAGATACCTATTGCGGCGAGAAAAATATTAATGAGGAGGTACCGGAGGCGTCCTCTCTGTTGGGTTGGGCGTGGATTGCCGCCATGAAGCGTGCTCAAAAATTCAGCTTTAGAAATGCATTTGATGCTGCCGGGAGGATGACCATAGGCATTTGTATGGATCTTATTCCAATAGTTATCGCCTGGGGAACCTTGGGAACTCTGCTGGTCAATGAAACCTCGATTATGCAGTGGATATCTTATCCAATGGGGGCTTACATGAGCCTTTTGGGAATTAATGGGGCCTTTGATATAGCTCCGGCTACGCTGGTGGGCTTTATTGATATGTTCATTCCAGCGTTGATTACCAGCCCGGATTTGCCGGTACAAACCAGGTTTTTGGTTGCCGGCCTTTCCCTGGTACAGATTATTTACCTTACCGAGGTGGGCAGTATCATTGTCAAGTCAAATGTTGGCCTTGGTTTTAAGCAGCTGTTCATTATTTTCCTGGAGCGTATTGTGATAGCCCTGCCATTATTGGCACTTATCGCTAACACTCTGTAGCCTTATCCTATGCATCGGATTAAAGAGGGACAGCTTGAGCCGGAGTAAATGCTCCGCCGGAATAAGACTTCGTTATTTTTATAACGCCATTGTTCAAATTTTTCTTCTTTAGAAGAAAAATCTTCCAAT
>NZ_CAMYWM010000113.1 GCF_947302755.1 uncultured Anaerovibrio sp. | reverse complement strand
AATATAAAAAAAAAATTTGAACCAAAAAAGATACCATTACCATAAGGTTTTAAAATTTAGCCCCCTGTATAGGGGGTTATTTATTTCCCCTTCATGGCATCTTTTGTTGCCTTATTTTCCAGTTCTATCTCACTATTAATATTTTCGACCCATATATAAAATTCACCGATAGGCATATTTAAGAAAAAGTCTATCGGTGAATTTGTATATTTGGACATTCTTAAGGCAGATATACGGATTTTGTTTATCTGCCCGCACTGGCTAAAAAATTAGCAGCTTTATTGGTCACTGCAATAAAATCAGGTGCGCTAAGACCAGCAATATCATCATAACGCAGCTTTGTCGCAGCAGCTGCCACAAAAGCCTGGAATACAGTAGACAACAATGGAATGGTTAATCCTGGATCTTCCTTTCGTGCCTGTTTCTCACATCTGAGAAGAACATAACCAGTTATTTTATCAAAATTGAAAACAATTTCTGTATTGCCATTAGGCAGTGGCTTTTTCAGATGGATTACATCCTTTTCATCCACTACCTCCGGTACCAGCGCCACATCAGCAACCAAATCCGCATCCGGTTTCGTTTTTACCTCATTCTCTGCTGCCATTTTTTTATACCTCCATTACATTCCGATGTTCTTGCGAATCTGCTCCAGCAGATCCACGCCGTTAATTACGCACTTATAGCCAAATTTATCAACCTCGCATACCGTCTGGCCACCGATATCAATCTTGATATAGTGGGTCTCAATGACGGTTTCGCTGTCGGTTGCCTCACCGGCCTTGATACTGCCGGGGCTGTGGCTCTTCACGCGGCCACGGAGTGCCACGCGATACTGCTCATGAACATAGGCATCGCTGCCGCTGTCGAAGTATTGCTTATCCGCATACAGCTCCAGACTGACAGTCTTGCCACCTATCAAGGTAGCAGCTGTCTTGGTAGGAAGCTGCCAAGTCAGCTTGGTTTCCATGCCATCGAAATGGCCTTCAACCGGCGCATCGATTTTACCCGCAAGGCCAATGCCTGTAACCTCAGCAGTTAAAGAGGAGAACTCTGGGAGTTCTACCTCCTTAACGCCAATCATATCGTCAGAACTGCCGCCAATATAGGCACGCATGTCATTAATAACTTCAGGAACCTTATTTACTGCCATTGTTTAAACCTCCTTATTAGCTGAACAATGTCTGGAAATTATTGACATCGTATTCCAGAATATCATCAATCTCCTGAGCTGGAACTGGTGGAGTGATGTAGCTGTGAACGCGGATAATACCATTGAGCAGGTCAGTAGTTGGATTTTCCTCTTCGAGGAATTTAACATCAGCACCCAGCAGGAAGCCACGGGAAACAAGGCCGTTAAGGCGAATCTGCTCGCTGTCAACGATGGTCTTGACCAGTCTGGGAGTAAGAGGCTGGTCTACCTTCTGCCAGTAGGTCAGAATAAAGGTCTGATACTGCCAGTCAAACATACGACGAACACAGATGAAGCTATCCTTTACATCCGTGATGGAAGGATACGCGCCGGTATAATTGCCCCAGAGCTTCCAGCCGCCGGAAAAATTAAGGCCTGTAATAACGCCCTGGCTGTTTAAAAGATTAGCCTGCGGCAAGGACAGATTAACCTCGGTACCGTCCTTCAGACAAAGGCCAGTGGCCTGCAGACTCTGGTTGGATGGAGACTGATATGGCACATCATCGTTTGCAGCATCTGTTACTCCGATAATACCCATAACATGCGTAGACATGTGGAATACCATATCGCCCATGCGAACACATGGCCAGCATACGCACTGATTAGTGCCAGTGTAGTTGTTATTGTTCTTCCATGCGTTAACATCAGCATATTTGGTTACCTGAGCGGTATCAATATCAGTAAGGCAGATGCAACGGAAAAGCTCGCTGATATTCAGACACTTGGCCTTCATAACAGCTGCTACAGTCGGATTTTCACTCCAGCCCGGAGCTGCCACGATGCCCGGTACCATGGAGAACATAGTATAAATCTGATCAATGAGCTCCAATCCGGTAGCGTTGCCGCTGCTATCCACACCGCCGATAACGTTATTGGCCGTTACAGCTGTAGGATCTACCTTGTCATAGGTCAGTACAATGCTGGTATTTTCAGCAAGAGCACCGTCAGGAAGCACGGTAATAATCAGCTTGCCATCATCATCATAAGCAGCAGTATAATCAGTATTCAACACCGCATCAGCAGAAGCCTCAGAGGATGCCTTGACCTTTAAGGTACTGAGGATAACTGGTTCATTGATGGTGACAGTTTTATCAGCAGCCAAATCCTTCTCTGCACCGCTTACACCAGCCTTATGGATGGCAGGGTTCAGAACATTAACAAAGATAATAGGCTTAACAGCATACAGCTTGAATTCACTGTACATTGCCTCGCAAAGGGTGTAATTGTCCCAATCGGCACTATAGCCCAAAGCGGCCACTGCCTCCGCCCAGGAGTAGCAGATAACCGGCTTGTTGACATAAGCCGCCGGATTGTCAGTCAGATGTACCGGAGCTGTGCCAAATACCACCGGAAGGCCTGCTGTAGTCTGTACCGGTGCAATAATCGAAGTAGGGACCTCACTGGCCTTTACACCATGAAAAAAACCCATTATTTATTCTCTCCTTTCAGTTTCTCAACAGCTTTCTGATAAAAGCTGTTGAGTGCGGTTCCTTTTTTGCCTACTGCCTGCCTTGCCTCGTTCAGCTTATCAGGCGTAACAAAAAGTTGCTTAAATACATCATCATTTGCAAATTCTGCCGGAATGCCATCCGCAAAGATAGCATAGGTGGACAGAATGGAATTTCTTGCCCCCGGCCCTACATAAATCACAGGTGTTTTATCCTTGATTTCAGCGGACTGAGGCACAGCTTTCTTATTTTTTGCTTTTGCCACATCAGCACCCCCATTCTCCAGCCAGTGACTTAGCATTACTATTATTTTTCGGCTGTGGCAGATAAACATCAAACTCGATATACCCCAACCATAAAGGGAAAGGCTGTTCATCGGTAATGGTTGATTTCATCCCATCGGCAATCAGAAATCTGTTGTCAATAGGGTTACTGTCAAGGAGCTTCATCCGTATAAACTCCATCAGATGGAATAAAGTATCCCCGGAATAACTCTTGTCCTTATCTATTACCGCTATGTAGATTACTATGCCAACAGTTGATTGCGCCTTATCATCAATCACATGATCCGGCCTTACCGCAATGGCGGGGCACATCTGTCTTAACTCGGCTGCCACATTTTGTTTTGGCAAAAAGCCAGGGTAAATATTGACGATTTTTTCATCATATTCCTTACAAGCCTCTTTCAGAAAGGTTGCAATGCCCCTGGCACAATCCAAAGGAGTCATACGTTTAACCTCCTTGTTATTTCATGTATGAGCCTTCGTTCAAACATATCCGCCCCGGCCTCTTCCATTTTTGACAAGACATCAGGATTGCCAAACAGCTGCGGTACAGATGGACCATACAAATCATGGAATGGCAGGCGGCTGGTTGAATCTCTGGCCACAAAGCGGTTATTTAACATGAATGAGCGGGGAATCAGCGCCTTTTTATTGCGTTTGATTGCGACAAAGATGCCTTTTCCCCTAACAGTTGCACTAAATGATTTAACCGGCTCACTGCCACCACGAATATTAATTACTGCACCATCAGCCATTTTGCTGATTTGTGCCTTGCCTTTCAGTGCTCCAGATTTAGCAGTATACACCTTTCGTATTTCCTTGTTGCCCACTTTTCGGGCATGGGTGGCGGCTCTGCCAGCTGCTGTAGCTATAATTCGGTTGATGTTTTTATCAGCCAAAGAATTAAGTGCCCGAATTAACCTCTCTTCACCAGTCAATTCAGCAATAATAGCCATAATATCACCACCTAACCATGATTAATATTTAGGGTTATCTTGAGCATGCCCATCTGATTTACGCAGGAATCAACAACACATGTTTCACCATCAAGGGTCATTATCTCATCCGTTACCGGAAGCTCCTGCATATCTTCCCTTGGGACATATATAATGACCTGCTGTGTGTGTACAGCCTCAAAGCCCCTATACTGCAAGCCCTTTAAAAGATTATCCTGCTCTGTGGGAGACTGAACAACACAACGAACATTGACGCCATTCAATTCGTGCTCGGATCCGAATTCGTCAAGGTTAAGAAATACACTGGCAAAATCCTTCCTTAGCTGCTCATGAAACGCACTCATATTATCACGCTTTCCCTTTGCGCTTTCTCTTGCTCACCGTTGCTTCCGGCTCCAATGCCGGCAGCTCTGCCACCGTCTCCGCTTTCTCTTCATCGATGTCACCCTGTTCTGCTTCTACCATTTCCGGCTCCACACCTTCATCAAGAACAGTTATATCAGCAGGGGCCGACATATCGCCAGCCCCCTTGACTGCTATACCCTGCTTTAATAGGCGCATTGCCTGTTCATCGGGAATATCCACGGTCTCACCTGTGCTGAACAGTTCACCCTTGTAGCTTACATATCCCTTAATTACTTTGATAATCATAGCAGCCGCCCCCATTCTCAGGACTTGGCCTTAATATAAGCCCAATCGTCAGTGAATTCTGGAGCCAGCAGGAAACGGCTATACACCGTGAGGCTCATTATATTGCCGGTCTTGCTTGCGGCATACCTAGGAACGTACAGGCCAGAATAAGTCTCAAAGCCATCCTCCTCGTCATTGACGAGATTAACAGCACCATGGAGCTGACGGCCTCGGCCCGGTATACCAATAATAACATCATTGGCCCCCAGGAACGGCTTAACAGAGCCATCATCAGCGGTGTAGGTCTCCATGTAGCTGTATACCTCAAGGTTAAGGCTCTGAATGATGCCAATACGCATAACCTGAGGCGATACAATGCGCGGCTGAATGCTCATAATCGACAGGTTGCTGTTGTTTGGTACAGCCAGCCACTTCATGATCTCATTGTTATTCATCATGTAGCTTGCGATATTCTTACCTACCATCATGACAGTAGGTACTACGCCCGCACTTTCCTGAATCATCTCAGAAGCGGCCTTAATATCACTGTAGATAGTTGCTCCGGCCTGGTCCCATTCGGTGATTGGAGTGATGGTCTGGTTCCAGTCAAAGGAAATTGTAGCCTGCTTTTCAGTCACACCATCATCAGCATAGCCCTTGATAGTGTAGGAACCGGTGGTAAGTATTTCGGAAGCCATCTGATTTTTACGGTTCAAAATCATGGCCTGAAGCTCCCGCAGGTCAGTGGCCTGAATTTCCGCAGCCCGCTGGGCGGCAGTCTTGGTGCTGTAGATGGTTTCGCCAAAGCCACGCTGCTCAATATCCGCAGCGGTTATTGTGCGACGAGGTGCAACCATCGGAGGCTCATAGATATCCACATTGGAGCCCTCGCGGGATACGTTGATACCCTTTACCTCGCCATCAATAACGAATGGAGCCAGGCGACGGCCGCCCTTTCTGTACTCTACAGCAATCTTGGATGTTACGGCAGGGGTTGGAACGATAGGGAAGAAGGTATCCACCAGTGTGGTGGCAGGTGCCTTGATGCGTTCCATTGCCTGCATAAGAGAAATAGTATCTTTCATGTCAATAGCCATTATTTTTATCCTCCTTTTTCTTACTTCAAGCTGGACAGAATGATATTAACATCACGCAGCTCTGCCTCATGCCCACTAACAGTATCATCAGTAACTGCAACCAGCTTCTCGCGGTTGAAATAGCCGGAAGTATATACCGTCGCTACCTTGTCAGCAGTGGAAGCATCTACAGCCTCCTTGGCCACATATACGGCTACTCCTGCCGGCGTATCGTCCCCGGCTGCGGGGGTAGGGATAACCTTGCCGCTGTCACTATCAATACTTAACAGCTGGCCACGTACCACGGTGGAACCAGACTTAATCGTCACATTTTTAGTCATTACAGGGATTTCAGGACCTGCAAACAGTTCATCATAAGCTACACCTGTAACCTTTTCTAAACTAGCCATTGTTTTAATCCTCCTTCTTATTCGCCGTTGGCAATATTCACAATTTCATCAATAGCCGCCTGCTTTTCGTCGGCAGTCGGTACACTGGCTGTTACACCAGCCGCCCCGGATTCCATATTGTCCTGGATGATATTGGACATGGCCTGAACCGCAGCATCGTTTACTGCCTCATTCTCACGGGCCTTCTTTACTGCGTCCACATACCCCTTGATATCATCAGCAGCCTGGCCGGTATCCTTGGCAACATTGATAATGGCGTCAGTGACACTATCGCCGGTAAGCATAGCCTCCAGATTGATAATTCTCTCTCTTTCAGCTTTTACTGCATTTTCAATTGCAGTATTGTCCTGTTCGGGCTCGATCTTCTCCCCGATGCCCAGCTTGTCAGCAATTTTCTGAATCAAGCCTAATGTTTCTTTGTTTTCCATGGTGTTTTTTTCCTCCTTCTTTGGCTTCTGGAAGCTCTCAAATATAGCACGGGCCTTCTCCCCGTGCTTAAACTTGCTCAAATCGCAGGCTATGGAATTCATGATAAGCATATTGCCGTTTATGCGGTTTTCAACATGCTCATTGGTCACAGAGTCAGCAAAGCCATACCTTACAGCCTCATCTGCTGTAAGCCAGGTTTCTGCATCCATCATGTCCTTCAGCTCGTTCTCCGTCACCTTGCCCTGGGTACGGCTCAGATATACGCTGATAATCGTATCCCGGACAATGTCGAGATTGTCCGCCGTCTTTCTCATTTCATCAGCATTTCCCACGGCCCAGGTCAAAGGATTATGAATCATAAACAGGGCATTTTCCGGCATTATGACGGTATCTCCTGCACATGTGATGATTGTTGCTGCGCTGGCAGCCAGCCCGTCAACCTGAGCTGTTACACGCCCCTTATAATCCTTAAGCTGGTTATAAATAGCCTGCGCTGCAAACACATCACCGCCGGGACTGTTGATTCTGAGCTTCAAATCACAGCCGTTTAAGGCTGCCAAATCCTCAGCAAATGCCTTGGCGGTCACATCATCGTCAAACCATTTCTCATGAGTGATTTCTCCATATAGGAACATTTCGGCGGGTTCGTTCTCCTCCGCCTTGTTCATCACCTTCCAAAACCTTGGAGTCGTCATCGTTGTCATTGTCTTTCCCATTCTCTTCACCTCCCTCCGTGGTAAATGCTGTAGCTGATTGGTCAAGCCCCAGGCTTTCCCGCAGTTCTCTCTCATAAGCAAGCTGTTGGAGATTATCTTCAAAATCACTGCCCGTCATTTCCGCTGCTTCCCGCTCACCGGTACTCAGTCCGCTATCCACCCTCAATATGGAACCCTTGATATCCTTTACAGGGTCAAGGATGCTCATGGTAGGGCCGTACCACTCAGCATTGCACCACGCCTTTCTTATTCGTGGATCATCAAAAAAGCCTGGACAATCAATCCGCCCATTGGCCACAGCCTCAGCCAGCCATACTTCATATACCGGCTGGCAGAAATCACGGGCAAACCATATACGCCGTTGCTTGTACTCGTCCCAGGCCTGCAATAACGCTGCCCTGGATGCACTGTAGGAGCTGGTGAAATTCTTCATTAGCACTTCATAGGGCTGACCCAATGCCGCCCCAATCTGCTTTATCAGCTCCTGGGTAAATATGCCAAAGGTACTCTGGGCATTGCTGGCGTCCATGGCCTTGACATCTACCCCCATAGGCAGGGCATTTAATGTGCCGGGGCCCAAAGCATACTCGCCCACATCCACAACCGGAGCCCCCGGATCCATTTCAATTCCCTGCCCCAGCATGGAATTGAGATCAAGCCCTGAGGCTGCACTACTGGTAAAGAACAAAGCGAAGAATGATTTTACAATGGCACTGGCCAGCTCTGCCGTAGTATATCGGCTGGTCTGCTTGAGCGTCTCCAAGACAGGAGCCAGGTATGGAACGCCCCTATATTGGTCAGCCCTTACATCATGGCAAATTTGCAGAATGTTTGGCACGCCTGACCGGCTCCCATACGCTTCCACCCGTTGCCATTCCACTGTTCCGGTAATATCTATGTGGTCATATGGAACCTTGTTTGATACCCAATAAGCGGCAATGGCCCCATCCTTATCCACCTCCACACCGCTTATTATTCTATGGCCACTGATAGGAGCAAACATCTCCACGTTATTTACCGTGGTAAAGCCGCTGTTAATTGGATTTGATACCCTTGTGGCCTCCAAAAGCTGAATTCTCAGGGTATATGGATTGTTCGGATTGGCCTTCTTGCGACGAAAGAGGGCAAAGGCATCCCCATCGGTCATATATGACAGATAGGCGATGTGCTGCAAATCATAGAAATTGTTACGGCGGTAAAGGTCGCATTCCTTGGACTCTGCCCACAATTCAAATTCTGCCCTGGTCTTTTTTATCCATTCACGGGACTCCTTTACCGTCAGCCCCAGCTCCGAAAATTTCGGCCGTGGAAACAAGGTTAATCCCGTGCCAATAGCGTGGGTAGCACTGGTATTTATTGCCGCCGCCCCCACAGGTGTATTGATAGCTTCATCTGCTGCCCT
>NZ_CAMYWM010000112.1 GCF_947302755.1 uncultured Anaerovibrio sp. | reverse complement strand
CGTTGGCGACGGTATCCATAGCCGCCCCGGCAGCCTGTAGGGTATCAACCAAAACCTCGCCAAAAACCTTTATATTATCCTTGTTTTCGGCAATCAGCTCCACCATGGCTATTAGGCCGTCGGTAATCATAGGCATAAGCTCTTTAGATACCGGCAGCAAAGCGGCACCAAAAGCAGTCTTTAGCTGGCCCAGCTCCATGCTCATTTTTTGCCATTCAAGGTAGGTTTCATGGGCTTCCGCCGGATTTAATAATCCGGTGGTCTTTACATTTTTGCTTATAGCCATCAGGTCGCTGTATTCTTCAAGTACGGGAATTAAGGCCGCCCCTTTTGCGCCTAATATTTCAGCTGTAAAGGCTTCAACTTCCCCGGCCTCGCTGGCTGCCCGGTATCCCTTGGCAAGCTGCTCCAACTGCTCATTAATCTGTAGCAGCTGCCCGCTTTCGTCGGTAAGCGTAATACCAAAACGCTGTAAAGCTTTACTCGTATTATTACCCGACTCGCCCGCCGTTAAAAGCTGCTTATCTATCTTGGCTATAAAAGGAGCCAGTGTATTTATACTCGTACCGGCCAAATTAAAAGCCCTATTAAGCTGGCCCGCCTCGGCAGTGGATACATTAAGCCGCTGCTGTAGCTTATACAGGTTATTACCGGCCTCCATGGCCCCCTTTGTAATTTCAAAGAGTCCGCCGCCGGTGGCAGCTATAGCCATTACGGCCGCCATCTTGGCATTTAAAAGGCCATAGCCCTCGGATAATTTGCCTATACCTGACCTGGCCATGCCCGCGCCTTTGCTTATGGCACTAAAGGCCCCGGTTGATTTTGCCGGGATAGTATCAAAGGTTTTACCCAGCCCCCGGAGCTGTGCTTCCAATCCGGCTATAACCTTTTGTTGCTTCAGTAAAGCCATTTCACTGCGCTGTGTAAGATAATGGTCGGCCCCGTATTTTTGGCTCGTGCCTTTAAGCTGTGCCGCCATAATAGCCTCCAGCTTGCGCTGTGTTTCCAATTCCTTATTGATACCGGCAGCCTGAGCTTTAATTCGGGCCATTTCGTCGCCCGCGCCTTGTAATTTAGCTAAATCAACATCGGTCTGTAGCTTTATCTTTTTGGCTTCGGCATTGAGGCGACTTACAGCCTGATTTACGGTTTTTCCGGTGGTATCAAAGCCGAGCTTGAGGTCGTTCACATCAAGACCTAACGATATGTATAATTTATCAATTTCCTGACCTTTAGCCATCTAGTAAAATCACCCCATAATATCATCTATAAATTTTTGATTTTGCTTATTTTCTCTCTTACTTAAAATAACCATCTGAGTCAATAAAACATTAATATCGGTATCATCTATAGCGGCTACAGTCCAGCCGTAACCGGATTGTAGTCGCTCATAATATGATAATAGATTTTCGTACGGCGATAACTGGTCGTCGCTATCGCCGTTTATCCGTTTTTTGGTAAATCCTGTAATTTTTCAAAAGTGACCGTCTGTATCCATGTAAATAAGGCTTTAACTAATGGCACAATATCGGCCAAATCAACATTTTCATCAATGGCCTCCCGATTAACTACATCGGGGCGGCCAAATCCGATAATAATAAGCTCGACCTCTCTATCTAAAAATTCTTCCAGCGTAGCATTATCGTTATTTTCTTCTACTGACTGCAAAAAGGCCCGCCACACCTTCATTTTAGGCGGGGCGGGATAAACCTTTTTGCCGTCTATTTTAATAAACGGCTTTTCCATATGCTAATACCCCACTT
Source organism: uncultured Anaerovibrio sp. (assembly GCF_947302755.1). Classification (GTDB taxonomy): domain Bacteria; phylum Bacillota; class Negativicutes; order Selenomonadales; family Selenomonadaceae; genus Anaerovibrio. The sequence goes on along the minus strand of NZ_CAMYWM010000112.1, from coordinate 6,842 downwards.
ATACAGCAGCATACCAAGCAGCGGCAGCCTCACCGGTGAGTCCGGCCTCTTCATCGCCCTGCTTGTAACTATTGCCGTCGCTGGTGCGGTAAATAGCCTTGCCGGTCAGTGTAGGCGTATTGTACTGGATATTTTCGGCCTTTGTTGCTGGCTTTTCCTCCGGTTCATTAAACTGAACCTTGAAGAACTTACAAAAGCGCTTTTTGCCGTTGCGCTTAGTGGTCTCAAAGGCTATAGCAAAATATGGTGCTACGTCGGATTTATTAGCTACCATTACGCCGTCGCTGATTTCGTGGCCCAGTAAAAGAGCCTTATATTCCAGCGGAAGTGTAGCGACGTCGATGGTAAGGTCGTACTCGCTGGTAACATTAGCCGTATCTACTGCCTGATTATCGGCGTAAAGTGTAGCGGATGCAGAAGTAGGCTTAATATCAATACCTCTGATGTGTGGGATAGATATAACCTCGCCATAGGTAGCCTCGCCGGATGCCGGATCATTAATCAGCTTGGCAACATGAAACCCGGTTAAACCAATAAAAGGCGAGTTAGTGATTCCGCTTGCTGTAATACTCATTAAACATTCACTCCTATTCTGTAATCAATAGCCTTTATTTTCAGGCCATTATCTGTTATTTCGGCCGCCTGAACACGCATGAAGTCGAGTCCAAGCATAATTCTATTTAATTTTTTGTAAATCTCGTTATATGCGCCGTCCTGTGTAACAATATGAAGCCTTATCGTTATACGACTTTCAATTTCTTCATTGTCGGCCGTCAGGGCTGGCACATCGGAGACAACTGTGTAGGTAATAAAAGGAAAAGCTTTAAAGTCGGGATTAAAATTGTGGAAAAAGCCCTTTATACCTAACGACTTTTTATTTTCATTTATAGCCTGTACAACCTGCTTAATTATCACTTTTTTAACCCCTCCTTTACTGCTGCCGCTACATTCTGCCTTATACTATCGCGGGCCGCATCTAAAGCCGGATATAAAAACGGCTTATTAATGGCCGGCGAAAATTCAACTATTTTACCATAGGCAATACCGTCGGGAGTAGTAGCATCGGCTACAATCTTAATTTTTAAGCCCTTGCTGGTAACTTGCTTATGTATAGAGTCACGTAATGCCCCGGTTAAGACCGGACAGCGGCTTTTAGCATCGGCCACAACGGCATCGGCCCCAGCTTGCAGGGCCTTTTTAGCTGCCGCCTCGACCTTTTCGCCTAAATGTAGCAATATTTCATTTACTTCTTTGTTACTGCGCCGAGCCATCATTCCACCACCTTACACATGATAGTGGTATAACCGGCTCGCTTATCGGCCAATACAGCCAAAATCTGATATTCAACATCATTGTGAAGTATCCGCATTTTTGGCGTAATGCCGGCTAAATACCGGATATAAATTTTATACTGCGTTTCTGAATTTTGCTGATTAGCACCAAAATACTCCCGGCCTGATACCGGTACAATATCGGCCCAAACGGTAACCACATCTCGCCAATCATCGACAATATTGCCGTAATCGTCCTGAATATTAGCGGGCTCCTGTAGTGTGATCCTATAGCGCATTTTGCCTAGATTCATACGGCAAGCTTCCTTTCTATCCTATAATGTCTCATATTGCAGCTGACGCAGCATAGTTTCAACTATACGGCTATAATTTTGCGGGACCTGTCCCTCAAGATTTCTGTTCTCATAGAGGTCAGCTATAAGTGTCAGCTGTACCATATCACCCTTCTCCTCTAGCTGAGGCTTACGACTTATCAGCAAATCATAATCATCAACAGCCCCTACTAATACAGCCCTTGAAACTGCCATTAATTTTGTGAGCAAAGTATCCTCCGCATCAGAGTCGATGCGGAGGTAATCCTTTACATCTGTTATTGTGATAGCCATAAGCCATCACCGCCTTACAACGTTACCTGGTAAGACTTCATAGCAGCAGCGTCAGCTACAACAGTATCAAAACGCTCAATTGCACGAATCAGAGTTGCATTTTTGGTGAATCCGGCCTGATCGGATACTGCAACCTCTACACCCTTGCGCTCGAAGAAAGCGAGGAAGTCGGACATGGAGCCGATATACATTGGAGCCTTGCGAGTTACGGTACCGGTACCAGTCTCGGAGGTTTCAAGAATGCTGTTGGAAATAACAACAACCTCCTTACCGCGGAAGCGATAAGTATCAGGTGCAGCAACATCAGGAACAAGCAATGGACGGTTCTGACCATCTTCCAACTCAGACATCCACTCAAAGCCATCCTGATTGGTAAAGATTTTTGCATTAGCATAGAATGCCGGGTCAAGATTTACATTTAATGCCTTGGTAACACCCTTCCAGGTGGAGATAGCAGTAGGGCTGTCAGTGATAGCTGCCAGCTTATCGAGAATCTGGGCATTCTCCGTATTAACAGCCTTACGAGCAAAGCGCTGACCAATGATACCCATAAGATTAAGGTCTGCATCCTGGAGCAGGCTGTTAGATACCGGGATGATATCGCCGTAGTCGGCAATCTCATAGGACAGCTGACTAAAATCAATATCACCCTGGTGAATCTCGTTGAGCTCATCAAACGCGATAAGGGTGCCAGTCTCAGCTCCTACGGTTGGCTGCTTACCAGCCTTGGAAAGAGCCACCTGCACATTGGTATAAGCCTTCAGCTGGGTGTAAGCTCGGCGCAGTTCAAGGAGTTGAGCAATCTGCTCCTCTGGTACCAGATAGCCGCCCTTTGCCGAGGTAGTCTCAACCTGGCCAGGAGTACCGGCAGCGTTAAGGAATGCCTTCTCATCTTCGTTGAGCTGACGACCAAACACCAGCTTATTAAATACACGGTTGCGCATAACAGCATCGGAAATCATGTTCTTTGCCGTTGCAGGAGTGGCTGTTGCAATAAAGTTTGTTGCCTCTGCATCTTCCATAGACTTAGCAATCTTGTAATCGCGAACAGCATCCTTCAGCTCGTTGGCAACCTTCATGGCCTCGTCGTACTGTTCCTCCTGCTGAAGCTGGGCAACCTTAGTTTTCAGCTCGTCTACAATCTTTTTGATTTCATCAGACTTCTTCATCGATTAATTCTCCTTCCATAATTGCGAGCATTATCTCAGCTCTAACTTTGTTAATATTCTTATCCTGTGGTAAATCCGCAACCGGTTGCGGTTTTGGAGCTTCTGGCTTTTTGGAGTTATCCACAGTTTTAATACCTTCCGGCATTTTCTTGAATGCCTTGTATGCGCCACCCACACATGCAGCTGTTTGGGTAGCTTCCAACAATTCAACCTGGAACCTTTCAGAGGTCTCTTTGCCGGTGAGCCATGTGGTTTCTTCAACCATCTGATGGATAGCCTCAGGGGTTACACCCTCAGCTGCAACCTTATTGTAGGTTGTTTCCAACCCCTCCTGAATCACATCAAGGGCCTTGATGGCCTGTTCCATGTCGTGGGCATCGCCACAACAACATGTTGCTGGTTTGTGTATCATCAGATACGCATTGGATGGAATCTTTCTCACGTCAGCGGCAAAGAATATCTGAGTGGCGATAGAACAAGCCCAACCATCAACAACCGCTGTGGTGGGTCCCTTGTGGCGGGCTATCATATTAGCAATGGCTACACCCGCTGGAACAGAGCCAACATCAGAGTTGATGTAAATAGTTAGTGGTGCTTCATCGTCAATATCTGCCAGCTGCTTCTTGATGTCATTAGGCCACTGATACCCGATGCCAGGGTCTCCCCACGCCTCGAGGCAGCCGCCCCATTCATCATCAACAATGTCGCCGGTAATATAGATTTCTGCCCCTTCTGCTTTGTTTACGACTTTGAGCATCTTATCCTTCACCTCCTTCTGCCGATTGACTAGCCACTTTCTGCACATAGGCAATGCCCACATCCTCCAGCTTCACATAGGAGCCGTTGACAATGTGGACATCGCCGCCCGGAGTTGGTGGCATATCGAGCTTTGCTCTCGCCTCGTTAGGCGAGTAGATGGCAGAGCTGACCATCTTCTGCAGAACATCAGCCTGTTGAGTAGGGTCACCTCTCAGAATAGTCCAGACGTTGAACTTGTAGCCAAGCCCTTCCTGTTGTTCTTTTCGGGTAAGCAGCTTCCTGTTAAACTCTTGCTCATATAGAGTGATGTTGTAAAGTAAGGTGTTTACATAGAAACTGAGGCTCTGAGCTGCGCTGTTAGCATAGCTGGATTTGCTGTAATCATTCAGCTGGTTCGGCTGGATGCCAAAGGCAGCCGCTATTTGCAACGCGTTATATTTTTTCAGTTCATAGAACTGGCTATCTGTAAGTTTGAGGTCAAGAGTTTGGATATCATATCCAACTGGCAGGGTTATCATCCTTCTGCCCTCATCCTTGGCCTGCTTTTCAAGCTGTTTCAGCATTACCTTTTGCTGGTCCCTGGAAAGGTCACCCACATACTTAACAACAGCATTGGCTGTGAGTCCCTTCTGGTAAAGGTCATTGAGAAACTGCTGGGAGGCTTTGGAGCCCGCCATATTTGTGGCCAAGATTTCACGTACTGACTTACCGGCAAGGCCGGAGCGGTCAGTTACCCAGCTTTTTACGTGCAGCATATCCTCAGGGTCCAACCAGTATGACTTGCCCGATTTGGTATCTGTGTAGTAGTAGGTATACTTGCGACTGGTAAATTCCTCCGTATTATTCACCCATATCTGAACCATATGAGGATCTAGGGGGTAGAGCCCCTTAACCTTGCCATTGATGCGCTCCACATAAACGTAAGCGTTGCCATAATGGTTGCGGCAAAATTCCAGATAAGTGAAAAACTGAATTGGCGTATACACATTATTAGGCGAAACAGACAGAAACAGTGATGTTTCGTGGTTCGTTTTTCGCTCCTTATCCGGGCCCATCAGATACACCGGCATCTTACCCAGCGCCTCAGATAATGTCTTGAGACAGGTAAAGTAGGTTATCTCGGATAGGTCCGTACCGTACTGCATGGCACTCTGACCACTAAAAAACAGCTCATTGATTTCTGATAGACTCATTGAGCTGCCCTGTGAATCGTTTTTAAAATAGCTTTTCAGCTTGTTTAGTATATTCATTATTCCCCTCCTTCCAAGGACTTGAGCCAAATATCCAGAGCCTCTTCACCGCTTGGACGGTTGGACTGCTTGCTTATCAGCCAAACCTTCCAGGCGTCAATGATGGCATCCACTGGGTCAATTCGCTCAGTCTGTGTCATTTTGTCTATCTTAATCTCACCAAAGCTGTTTGGTGCTGACTTGATAGCATTGATTACGCTCCATGTCATGAGAGCATTATCCTTGTCATAGCTTACCTGCCCGGCCTCCACAGACAGGGCAAAATCATTCGTTGGGTCATTGAGTGACCGGGCAGACTGTTTTACTTCTGTTATATCGCAGTCAATAACATCGTCAAGATCACCAAGAAAAGCGGCTGCATTATGGGCGTCATACCCACAACCAATGATCCTGATGTTGTGCTCGTTAATGATGTTGGCAAGGTCAGCTATGATGTGCTTGTAATCCGTCTTAATTCCATACATGCCAGATGTCAGAGTCAACAGCCCCTGCTTGGCCCATACACCATAAGGTGCCTTATCTGTCTTGATATGCTCTGCAAGCCGGAGCTCCGGCATATAGCTATGACTCCAAATGTAAACATTGTCATCCATCAACGGGAACAGCAGGGCGATACTTGTAAGGTCTCCGCCAGATGAAAGGTCAATGCCAAGAAAAGCTTCCCTCGTGACCATATCTTTAATTTGCGTATGGGTGCCGCCCCGCTTCCACTTTGCCAAATCAATGAGTGAGCCACCTGTGTATGTTACCCACTTGTTGAGGCTTTTGGTTTGAAAGTTGACCAGCTCCTCGCCCTGCTTCTCTTTTGCTTCAATAGCCTTGCTGGCATATACAGCCAGCTTCTCATCGTTGAGAGTGATATCATCCGGCTCAAAGAGCTTTAAAGGATTAGCCTTCGCCCAATTCTCTTTACCCCAGTCGTCGTCCTCTTTATCCATCTCAGCTATATATACAAACAGGCTATCCTTTTCCACCACACCCTCCAGAACTTTTTTACAGAATTGATAGTGTTCATAGCATGGTGATTTGAGATTGAAGCCTGCTGTCGTTATTGCTATGGTCAGCGCATTTTTAACCATATCCTGGCCATCAAGCATCAGTTTATACATTTGGTTGGTTGGATGTGCGTGGTACTCATCAATGATGGCCAGAATTGTTCTGAAACCATCAGCTGATTTTGTATCCCTGCCAATAGCCTTGATAACAGTACCAGTTACTTTGCTGGTGATAGTTCTGTCATGGGTGCGAATGTTATACAGCTCCGCCAAATCACTATCAGACTGAATGAACTTGGATACCTCATCCCATACAATATTTGCCTGGTCCTGCTTGGTGGCAGTACAGAATATACGACCATACTGGTACCCGCCAAAGGTGGCAAAGTCGTTGGCTAATTCTCCGGCAAGGAATGACTTGCCGTTCTGCCTGCCGATCTGCACATAAGCCTCACGGAATCGTCGGATATCACTCCGCTTTTTCCGCCAACCAAAAAGACTCCCAATAACAAAATTTTGGAAGCCTCTTGTTGTGAGTGCTTGCGCCTGTCCCTCACCAATGGTCAGGGTGTTGGCTATCTCGATATGTCGCTCAGCCTCTTCCACATCGAAAATCCACTCTGATTTTTTATTGGCCATGTCGTCAAGATGACGTTGTGCTGCCAGCCTTTCACTCCGTCCACATATCCTTTTTCCGCTTAAAACTAACTTGGCATACGCTGTGGTTCTATCTACCATTTGAACCAGTCCCCAGGAATTTGATAAATTTGTT
>NZ_CAMYWM010000111.1 GCF_947302755.1 uncultured Anaerovibrio sp. | reverse complement strand
TGTAAAAATTCTTGAGGAGGCGGGCATTGATGTAGTGACCGGTGTGCTGGAGGAGGAAGCAAAAAAACTCAATGAGGTATTCCTTAAATGGATTACCAAGGAGATGCCTTTTGTGGCTCTGAAAACGGCTATGACCCTGGATGGGAAAATTGCCACAGCAACTGGGCAGTCTCAGTGGATTACCAATGAGGCCTCCCGCTTGCGGACTCACCAGCTGCGGGATATTTATGATGGTATTATGGTGGGGATCAACACCGCCATTAAGGATAATCCCAGCCTGACCACCAGATTGCCGGGCGGCAGTGGGAAAAATCCTATCCGTATTGTGGTGGATAGCAAGGGCCGGTTGCCGTTAGACTCTCATTTGGTAACGGATGGTCAGGCAAAGACCATCGTGGCTGTATCGGAGGCCGCCAGCCCCCAGGCGGTTCAGGCCCTGGGAGAGGCTGGGGTTCAGGTCATTTGTGCCGGTAAGGACAGAGTGGATTTGCCACAGCTGCTAAAGAAATTGGCCAAAATGAATATTTGTTCAATTTTGGTGGAGGGTGGCGGTCAGCTTAACTTCTCCATACTGGAAGCAGGACTGGTGGACAAGGTATATGCCTTTATCGCCCCGAAGCTCATTGGCGGCAGAGCTGCCCTTACCCCGGTAGAGGGGGCTGGCTTTGGGGAGCTCAGTCAGGCAGTGAAGCTAAAGGAGGCAACCACGGAGCTCATTGATGGTGATATTCTTATTATCGCCAATGTGGATAAATAAACGCCTTCCCCTTGGGATGCAAATGCAATAAGCCAGTTCCGTCAGGGGAGGGGCAGCACCTAAGGGTACCAGGAACAAAGCAGCCTCGGCGTCAACGTAGTTGGCGGATGAGGCGTAAAAACAGGTGATTTGATGTTTACAGGAATAATTGAAGAGGTGGGCTCTGTCCATAGTATTGGCGGCGGCCGGCTTACCATCAGGGCCTCCAGGGTTCTACAGGATGTGCAGCTGGGGGACAGCATCGCCGTAAATGGCGTCTGCCTGACGGTGACCCGGTTTGACAGTGGCAGCTTTGATGCCGACGTAATGCCGGAAACCATTCGCCGCACCTCTCTGGCGGAGCTCAAGAAGGGCAGTCCCGTAAATCTGGAACGGGCCCTGACCCTGCAAAGCCGCTTGGGCGGTCATATTGTCAGCGGCCATATTGATGGGGTAGGCACCATTCGTTCCATGAAGGAAGAGAGCAACGCCATTCTTATGAAGATATCCGCAGACAAAAATATTTTGCGGCATATCGTGGAAAAGGGCTCAGTGGCTCTGGATGGTATCAGCCTTACGGTGGCGGAGGTTACGGACAGTGATTTTACAGTTTCACTGATACCCCATACCCGGCAGGTAACCAACCTGTCCTACAAAAAGGCTGGTTCAGTGATTAATATTGAAAATGATGTTATCGGAAAATACGTGGAGAAGCTCCTGCAGCCTCAGGAAGCCCCTCAGGAAAATGTGAGCCGTATCACCATGGATTTTCTAAAAAATAATGGTTTTTAAGGAGCGAGATTATGTCAGATTTTGCAACAGTGGAAGAAGCAATCGAAGAAATTCGTAAAGGAAATATGGTAGTGGTAGTGGACGACGAGGACAGGGAAAACGAGGGCGACCTGATTGTGGCCGCTGAGACCTTGACCCCGGAGCAGGTTAATTTTATGGCAACATATGCCAAGGGCCTTATTTGTACTCCTATGGAGGGCGATTATTTGGATCGGCTGGAGATTTTCCCAATGGTATCCAATAATACCGACAACCATGAAACCGCCTTTACCGTATCAGTGGATGCTGATACCACCTCTACAGGTATTTCCGCCTTTGAGCGGTGTGAAACCATAAAGCGTCTCATTGACCCTACGGCCAAGCCGGAGAATTTCCGTCGCCCAGGTCATGTATTCCCATTGCGCAGCGTTCCAGGCGGTGTACTGCGTCGGGCAGGCCACACCGAAACCACCACGGATTTGGCCAAGCTGGCCGGTCTGGCTCCAGCAGGTCTTTGCTGTGAGATTATGGACGATGACGGCCACATGATGCGTACCCCACGTCTCATAGAGTTCTCCAAGGAGCATGGGCTGAAGCTTATTACCGTAAAGGCCCTGATTGAGTACAGAAAGCGTACTGAGTGCTTCGTGGAGAAAATCGCCGAGGCCGATCTCCCAAGCAAGTATGGCCATTTCCGGGTTCATGCCTATGAAAGCAAGCTGGATGGCAAGTGCCATTTGGCCATTGTAAAGGGCGATATCAAGGGTAAGGAAAATGTTTTGGTTCGCGTTCATTCCGAGTGCCTCACCGGCGATGCCCTTGGGTCCCTGCGGTGTGATTGCGGTGATCAGCTGGCTACGGCCTTGAAGCGTATCGAAGCTGAGGGTCAGGGCATGGTGCTTTATATGCGTCAGGAGGGCCGTGGCATCGGCCTGGGGAACAAGATGCGGGCCTATGAGCTTCAGGACCATGGCAAGGATACGGTAGAGGCCAATGTTCTTTTGGGCTTTGCCCCTGATGAGCGGGATTATGGTATTGGTGCCCAGATTTTGGCTGATATGGGCCTTACCACCATTCGCCTTATGACCAATAATCCGGCCAAGCGGGCCGGTCTGGAGGGCTATGGCCTGAAAATAGTTGACCGGGTGCCTTTGGAGGTTCCGACCAACGAATACAACCATGACTATATGAAGGTTAAGAAAACCAAGATGGGTCATATTTTTGCGGAGAAGATTTGATTGAGGTCCAATTAATTAACTAGGCTTGTCTGTTTCATATTATCCTGAAACAAGCTGATTATTCGGAGGTATATAAAATGAAAGAGGTTAATGTTTTAAAAGGTAAGTTTAATGCATCCGGCTTAAGGTTTGGTATTGTGGTAGCCCGGTTTAACGAGTTCATCACCTCCAAGCTCTTAGGTGGTGCCTTGGACGTTTTGGAGCGTCATGATGTTGATGAGGAGGATATTACTGTAGCCTGGGTTCCGGGGGCTTATGAGCTGCCGCTGGTTTCCAAAAAAATGGCGGAGACCGGCAAATACGATGCTATTATCGCCCTGGGTACCGTGATCCGCGGCTCCACCACCCACTATGACTATGTGTGCAACGAGGCGGCCAAGGGCATTGCCCAGGCCAGCATGTCCACTGGTGTGCCAATAACCTTTAGCGTTGTTACCACCGAAAATATTGAGCAGGCCATTGAGCGGGCTGGTACCAAGGCTGGCAACAAGGGGGCAGATGGTGCCATGACTGCCATCGAGATGGCCAATCTATTAAAGCAGATTTAAGGTGGACCAGCATATCATGAGTGATACTTTAGTAAAAGCCATTACCAAGGGCGTCAGAATTTACGCGGCGGTTACCACGGATTTGGTCAATGAGGCCATCCGTCGCCACGATTGCTCTCCTACGGCGGCGGCAGCCCTGGGGCGCACCATGACGGGAGCCCTGCTGATGGCGGCCAACCTAAAAAATAAGGAAGCAATTACGGTAAGCTTTCAGGGCAATGGCCCCCTGGGCTATATCACGGCTGATGCCACTCCGGAGGGCTATGTCCGCGGGTATGTGGGCAATCCCCATGTGGAGCTTCCCCTGAAGTCCAATGGCAAGCTGGATGTGGGCGGAGCCGTAGGCCAGGGTACGGTGCAGGTGACCCGGTTTACCGGTCTTGGTGAACCTATGCGGGGCAGCAGTGAAATCATTTCCGGGGAGATTGCCGAGGATTTGACCAATTATCTCTTTGTGTCGGAGCAGACCGCCTCCAGTGTTGGCCTGGGTGTTTTGGTAGGTACTGATTGCCTGGCATTGGGGGCTGGTGGTTTTATATTGCAGATGATGCCGGATGCCGACGAGGAAATAATAACCCGGGTGGAGAAGGCCCTGGAAAAAGTCCGGCCTGTTTCCGTGATGATTGCCGATGGCGCAACGGCCAAGGGGATAATAGCTGAGCTTATGAAGGATTTTGAGGTGGATTATCTTACCACCACCGATCTGGCCTTTAAATGCAAGTGCAGCCGTGAACGAATAGAGGACGTGCTTCTTAACCTCGGTCATGAGGATATGGAGCAGCTGGTGCAGGATGGCCATGCTGAGGTATGCTGTCAGTTCTGCGGTGAGAAGTACCAGTTTGAAAAGGACGAGCTGGAGCATCTCCTAAAGCTGGCCGACGGTATAAGATAAGTAATTTTATGTTAAATGCAGGGGCTTTATGCTTGAGCCCTTGCATTTATTTTGGAAAAATGATAGTATATTCAAGCAACAGATTATACAGTTGAATGCAGGATGAACTTGGCGTTATGGACAGCAAAATGAGACTTGTTCAGTGGCAGCCTTATGGTTCCGTTGAATGAAGTCGTATGAGTCCGGAGCTTACAGGTGCTTTATAGTGTGGAATATGGCACCTGTTAGCGTGGGATAAAAATATTGCTGCCAAGGGGTTGCATTTGACAGCCTTATTGTGCTATAATCTTTTTGTTTGTGTGTATAGGACTATGTACAGATAATTTACATATATGCGACTATGCGCCGATGAAACGTTAAGGAGGTGTGCTATATGGCAAGTTTATGTGAAGTATGCGGTAAGGGTGAGCTGTCCGGCAACAATGTCAGCCATTCCCATCTGAAGACCAAGCGCTCCTGGAAGCCAAATATCCAGCGCGTTCGTGCCGTTGTAGAAGGCGAAATCAAGCGTGTAAATGTTTGCACTCGCTGCCTGCGTACCGGTAAGGTTGAAAGAGCTCTCTAATTTTTGCAAAATATCAAAGTGATATATCATAAGAAAAGCCGATAACGAAGGTTATCGGCTTTTCTTATGGAAACAGTTAAAATTTCACAGAAGGGTGGTTTTATTCGCCTCTTCCCTTGGGCAGAACATCTCTGCTCTCACATATGGCTCGGCAGCTTCTTCCCCCTAACAGGACTAGCCCATTGCTTTTGCGCCGCAAAGGTAATGCACTAAAAATATTCATGGAGCTTGGGAATAATGTATAGGATTTTTGCCCAAGATAATCATAAATCTATTGAAATTGGCTGAAAAAACAAGTAAAATGGTTTTATAAAGAACATATGTATTTTTATATAAAGTAGGTGAGGGGGAAGGCTGTATGAAAGCATTGGATATTGATGATTTAAAATGTGCGGCGAAAACTTTTTGTGAACTGATGTGTAAAGAGAACCATACAAGCCTAATTGGTGTGACCGATGGAAAAGCAGTTGGAACTTATGTGGAGCACCGTTTTAAAGAATATTTATGTGAACATTACGATTTGGAAATCGGCAGCAGTGCCAAAGGTATTGATTTGCCAGGGGATGGTATTGAAACAGATATAAAGGTCACAAGCATAGCCCAACCCCAAAGCAGCTGCCCATTTAAAAATGCAAGACAGAAGATATTTGGTTTGGGCTATAATCTATTGGTTTTCGTTTACGAGAAGACGGATACGGTAAAAGGGTGTCTTCTGACCTTTAAATACTGTGCGTTTATAGATAAATCAAGGACGGCAGATTATACTATTACAAAACGGTTAAGGGAAATGGTTGCAGATGATGCCAATAAAGATGATATCATAGGTTTTTTAAGTGATAGAAATGTACCTGGTGATGAAATAGTTTACAATGATTTAGCAGATGAAATACTGGCTCACACTCCTAAGCAGGGATATTTGACAATTAGCAATGCCTTGCAATGGCGTTTGCAGTATGGAAGAGTTATCACACTTGATAATAAAATTGACGGGGTCCTTAACTATGAATGGTGATATATTAAAAAAAGAGTTTGGGGATTATCAGACTCCACGGGAATTTGCTGATACTGTGTGTAACTATTTATATACGGTGCTTCATATACGGCCTCAATATATAATTGAGCCTACTGCCGGAATAGGGAATTTTATAAAATCCTCATTAAAATACTTTCCAGCTGTTACATCTGTATTGGGAATTGAGATGAATAAAAAATATTGTGATGTTTGCAATTCAACAATTTCAGATAAAAGAGTAAAAATAAAATGCCAAAATATTTTTGAATGCGATTTAGAAACATGTATTGAAAATGATGGTGAGACGTTAGTTATAGGAAATCCACCATGGGCAACCAATGCAGAGTTGAATTATAATCTGCCCCAAAAAAGTAATTTTAAGGGAAGGTCAGGTATAGAGGCAATTACCGGCTCAAGTAATTTTGATATATGTGAATATATTATTTTACGGCTCATAGAGGCCTTTAGGGGGAAAAACGCTGTAATTGCCATGTTATGCAAAACCTCTGTGGCCCGCAATCTGTTTATGGAATTAAACAGAACCTCTGCAAAAGCAGAGTATGTAAAAATGTTGAATTTTGATTCCGGCAAGGTTTTTGGGATAAGTGCGCCAACCTGTTTATTTGTGGTAAAACTAACAAATAGTATAAATAATACCTCAAAATGCGTCGTAGCAGATATTTATTATCCCGAAAAAATATTAAATGAAATACAATGGAAGGACGGTTCCCTTTTCTCTATCGTTCAGGGAGTAAAGGATTTGGAAGGCATCTGTCAATATGAATGGCGTCAAGGCATAAAACATGATTGCTCAAGTGTTATGGAGCTGGAAAGAGTCGGGAAGGGTATATATAGAAATAAGCGGAAAGAAGAGGTTAAATTAGAGGATAAGCTGGTATTTCCCCTGATAAAGAGCAGTCATTTTAAGCAACCTGTAATCTGTGAGAAATTTAAAAAGTACGTGATAGTAACGCAGAAAAAGCCGCGGGAAGACACATCATACATAAAAAGATATGCACCAAATACATGGCGTTATCTGGAATCAAATAAAGAACAGTTTGATGGCCGGAAAAGCTCCATTTATAGTGGGGCACCTGAATTTAGTATGTTCGGAGTAGGGGATTATTCTTATGCAAAATATAAGTTTGGCATATCTGGGTTTTATAAAACCCCTTTCTTTAGTCTCTTATATAATAGTGACGAATTAGGTAACCCCATAATGCTGGATGATACCACTTATTTTATATCGTTTAGTAACTATGATGACGCATATACTTGTATGTTGCTGCTGAATTGTGATGCTGTTAAGGATTTTTTATATTCGATTTCCTTTAGGGATGCTAAGAGGCCATATACCAAAAAAATACTGCAGAGGCTGGATTTTAGAAAATGCGTTGCAGAAATTACTATAGATGAGATGATACAACGGGAAAGAAAGTTAAATCTTAAACCATATATAACGGAGAATATGTATCTAAATTTTAAAAGAAAAATAGGGTAAGTGTTATTCAGCTTTAGATTTCGTTGTAAGGGCGTAGAGCAAAATATCATTTTGCCCGGAGTTTACTCCTGCGTTAGCCCCTGGTAAAGAAAAAGGTATTTGACAAGGAAAAATACTTGACAACCCATAGGGGGATGGCTATAATAACTATGGTCGGGAAAGGCTATGCCTTGAAAGAGGGTGTTTTTGGTGCTTGAACAGCGTTTATATCTGGCAGAGCTCTTTGATATTTATGGGCCGTTGCTGACGGATAAACAACAAAAATGTTTGAGTATGCATCTCTTTGAGGATTTCTCCATGTCGGAGATTGGAGAGGATTTAGCCGTTTCCAGACAGGCTGTATATGATATATTGCACCGCTCGGAGCAAACCATTGCAGCCTATGAAAAAAAGCTTGGCCTGGCCCGGCGTCTCAGACACCAGCGTCAGGAGCTTACTGAGCTTTACGATGAAATTTCCCGGCTTTCTTCCGATAATAAGATGGATGGGAAGGAAGCAGAGCATATACTTATGAAGCTTGCTCCATATACCAGCAAGGTTCAGGAGGAATTAGATTGATTTTTGAAGGTTTGGCAGATCGTCTGCAGGAAACATTTAAACGGCTTCGCGGACATGGCAAGCTCACAGAGGATGACGTAAACGAAGCCATGCGGGAAGTGCGGATGGCACTTCTGGAGGCCGATGTAAACTTCAAGGTCGTAAAGGACTTTGTAAAGCGGGTCAAGGAACGGGCCATCGGTCAGGAGGTCATGGAAGCCCTTACACCGGCGCAGCTCGTTATCAAGATTGTAAATGAAGAGCTGACTGAGCTTATGGGCGGCTCCCAGAGCCGTATTAATATGTCCCCAAATCCACCAACCATTATTATGATGGTGGGTCTGCAGGGTGCTGGTAAGACTACCTCAGCCGGTAAATTGGGCCTTTCCCTGAAAAGGCAGGGCAAGCGTCCGGTGCTGGTTGCGGCAGATATATATAGACCGGCGGCTGTTACCCAGCTGCAGGTCATTGGTAAGCAGCTGGATATTCCGGTGTTCTCCATGGAGCCGGGAACGGATGCTGTAACCATAGCAAAGTCATCTTTAAACTACGCATTTACTCATGCCAACGATGTGGTCATCATCGATACCGCTGGTCGGCTTCACATCAATGAAGAGCTGATGCAGGAGTTAAAGGATATAAAGGGTCAGGTAAAGCCCCATGAAATTCTTTTGGTGGTTGATGCCATGACCGGTCAGGATGCCGTAAACGTTGCCGAGAGCTTCAATAAGGACCTGGGCCTGGATGGCCTGGTGCTTACCAAGCTGGATGGTGATTCCCGGGGCGGTGCCGCCCTTTCCGTAAAGGCTGTGACCGGCTGTCCTGTAAAATTTGTGGGTATGGGCGAAAAGCTTGAGGCCTTGGAGCCATTTTACCCGGATCGCATGGCTTCCCGAATTTTGGGAATGGGCGATGTCCTATCCCTTATTGAAAAGGCCCAGGTACTTTCTCAGGAACTTACCCTGGAATCAACTG
>NZ_CAMYWM010000110.1 GCF_947302755.1 uncultured Anaerovibrio sp. | reverse complement strand
ACTCCTGCTTCCTGACTTCATAGGCCTTGCGCTCATTATCGTAGTTAAGAATATAACCCTCGGCGATTTTCCTGTCGTTCTCCATGCCCTTTACTATATCCTGTTCAATCTGTTCAGCCTCTTCCATTGTCCTTCCCCTCCAGTACCCTGATAATCTGCGGATCCATTTCGGTGGCCACATCAGTATCCAGCTTAGTTATTGTGATTTCCACCCGTGGTCTTGCCTTGTCGATGCCTGCTATCTTAGTACCGTCCCATGATTTTATAATTCTGTCGTCGGACAGGATCCACCTTTGGGCCAATACCCTTTTATGGTTGATCGTCACATACTCATCGCTGATTATGTCGGCTGTGGCCTGCATAAGTCCTACCAGGTCCGGGTAATGGGCCCGATTTTGGAGGTAATAATGAGCTGTAACCTGGACTCCCGTCTCAAAATGTTGGTATCGCGATGGTGTAATCTTGTATAACATCTGCTGCCGGAAACTCTCAGCATACTTCTTATAGTTTGTGCTTGGAAGTACGGCTGCATGGCCTCTGGCTATAATGCCATGGTTCTTCTTGGTGGCTGGCTGGCCTTCTATGGTGAATGTAAAACTATTCATGTTCTCCCCCTAGTAAATCGTTCCATCTACCCGGTGCCAAAGATGCAGGCAGTTCTTTTTGATGTCTACATACTCGCCTGCTTTTGGGTGGATCTGCACGCATTCCTCATCCTCGTTGAAGAATAAATCCTTTAGCGTGCACATCTCGTCCCATGTGGGTGTGTGCCCGTCTACTGGTGCAATGCTTACATGGTCGTACTTGCCGGATTCGTTCCTGCAAAACACAACGCTGCAAGCTGGAAGGTCTTTTCTTTCCAATGCTCCAATACCTCCCCATTCCTCCAGAACTCCAAGCTGGAGGCCCTTTATTTTCTGTATCTCATAATTACTTTTCATTATTCCCCCTCCATAACGTCATAATTTATATCATCCGTTTCCCACACACATGGGAAACCTGTCAACAGGCATTCTTCTCCATCAAGTTCATCATAAAATTCGCACGCTTCACAACATATCTGGTCTTCACAGTGTCTCTTAATTTTGATTATTGCCTTGTAAATTTCACTTTTCTCCATTGTCAGCCCTCCCCATATTTCCAATACCACTTTTTTAGCAGATACCTTACCCACTTAATTGGAATAGATATGATCCATCTTGGATAAACAAATGGTTCTGGTTCAACCATAACCCACGTACCGTTATCTAATTGCTTATAATCACTCATTGTCAGCCCTCCTTCGTTTGCCATCTGTTCATATCTCTTACCCATTCTCCAGGCGGACAACTTTCGTCAAACATACAAGCTTCCTCGCCTTTATCAATCTTGTTAAATATACAACCTTTGCAGGTTGGATAATGCTCTACGCAGTATTGGCTAATAGTTTCCATTGCTTCTTTTGCTTTTATGTCATTCATTGTCAGCCCTCCGCTCTTTCATTTTCGCCCTTTCGTATATCATTCACCATTTGCTCATAAGTCGGAATATATAACTGGCAAGTAGTCATGGTATCTTCGCTTACTTTAATGTTTTTCTTCCAGCATTTACCATCTAAATATTGTCTGCAATTTCCACAAAAATTACCCATTATCAGCCCTCCTGCCTCTCATGAACCACTCTGTCTCCAATAATTCGTATAAGGTCGTGATGATATCCCCGGCAGTAATTCTTAAGTGCTACCTTCTGGAGCTCGGCCCATACCATGTCTTTAATGGGCGGGTCCTGCTTCTCCAGGTCCAGCATACTATTAAGGGTTACGGTTATAAGGTCGCCGTACTCCTCCATCAGTTGCTCCCGGTTTTTGGGTGTGGGATTGGTTACATACTGCGCGGCGGCCTGCTTTACTTCCTGCCATTCCTCATCCAAGGCCCGGAAGCCATCACCTAAGGATTTAGGTGTGCCCATTTCCGGCAGCTCTTTTGGTATTACTAAAATCTTCATTTTTCCACCTCAATACAATTTCTATTCATAAATTCTCCCGGTCCTCCGGCTCCTGAGCTTTATCCTGGCAGCTAATGTGAAGCCGTAACCTGTAAAAATGTCCTTTACCTTGGCTATGGCCTCATTAAGCATCTGCTGGTCATAGGTAAGGTGCTCCCGTTCTTTTTTGTGACTGAAAGCCTCATAGGCCGTTGGATCCTTAATGTGATCTGAATTGTATAAATCCAATTCTGGCTGCATTGTTTTCATCCCCTATTTACTCCTTTCAAAGTTATCCACAGGATAAACCCTTATTTTATGCGGGTTTAAAGCCTCCCGCTTGTTGAGTTATCCACAGAAATTTAAAAGTTATCCACAGAATATTAACGGGTAAAAAATCCTTAAAAGCGTTGATACTGTTGAGCTGACGGCGATTTATCCACAGGATTTATCCACATATCCACAGGTCCTATTATTCTACTATTCTATATATATATTATTAATATATTATTTACCCTACTCCAGTAGGGCGGACCCACCCTACCCTAGTAGGGTACCCCACCCTACTACAGTAGGGTTTCCCACCCTATCCTAGTAGGGCGGGTATATAATTCTGCGGTGAATATTCTTTTCATCTTTGAAATGTTTTGTGGAAAAATACTCCATCTTTTCCAGCTTGGGAATAATCTTCTCCACATTCTTAGGTCCAGAGCCTGTTATCTCAGCGATATACTGATTGCTGGCAGTGCAGCGGCCATCCTTTGACAGCCCGTATATCACCGCCAGCACCAGCTTTTCTGTGGAGGTCAGCTCCTCATTCTGTAGGATATCTATGGGGACCCAGAGGCCTGTAAATTCTTTTTTGGCCATATTTCGGCCCTCCATATCATGCTACATATACCGGAGCCCCGGTCACCCTGCGAATACGTTCCCTGAAGTCCTCAGCGTCGCTGTTGTCATCACTGAGGTGACACAGCCATATAGCATTTGCCATTGATGTGTCCAGCTCCTCAAAATAGGCTTCCAAATCCTCCACGGCCATGTGGGTCTTTACCACCCTGTTGGCCCTTGTCCGGTCCATGCCTTCCTCTACGCGCTTATCAAGAATATCTACGCTGTAGTTGGCTTCTACCAGCCAGTAGTTTATATCCTCGAACCTGTAGGGCATTCCGGCAGCGTCGGTTATGTAAATCAGTTGGTCACCGGTGGCTACGCTCTTAATTCTAAATCCGTAGCACAATACGTCATGATCTACTTTAAAAGGCACGACGTCGAATGTCCCCAGGGTAATATTTACCAATGAAACATAGGGCTTTGTGCCATCATGCTTGGCGGCCATATCAAGTGGTACGTATACTTTTATTCCCCGTCTGGTTAAGTCGTCTACTGCGTGACTGTGGTCGTCGTGGGCGTGCGTAATTAGGGCCCCTGCCAATTCGCTCACCTTCCAGTCACAGCCCTCTGCTATCCTTTGCATGGATATTCCGGCATCCAGCAGGAGGCGGCTTTTGCCGTCCCCTACCAGATAGGCATTGCCTTTACTGCCGGAAGCCAGCACCTTAATGTCAAGCATTAGAAGTTTGGCTCTCCTGCATCAAATTCCAGTGCAGGGGCTTCACTGGTCTCTGGTGCAGGTGCTTCCTGCTGTTGTGCTACAGCTGTATCAAAATCCTGAGGCGGTGCATCAGGTGCTGGCTCATTGTCGATGTAGTCCGGTGTTCCGTCCTCTCTGATTACTGCCTGGTCGCTGTTAATGGCCTTGGCCATAGCGTCACCACCCTGCATATCAATACTCATTATTCCGTACTTACTGATGAGCTGTTTCAGTACGGTCTTCAAGGCCATTACATCGAAATTGGTCGTCCACAGGCTCCGGCTGTTGCCGTATCTCTTGTCGGCACCGTAAGACTGGGAATATTTGGCGGCGTGCGCCTCCACTTCCTCCCTGGACATGTACAGCATTTTCTCGAAGCCGTTTACCAGCTTGAAATATGAGATATATCCAATAACCGTGTCGCTGGTTCTCTTGCCCCTGACAATCTCGCCCGTGATAAAATCAACGCTCGCAATCTCACCCTCATGTACCACGCTGGCATTTATCGTCTTATACTGGCCGGTTCTCATAGCCAGCTGGATGATGCCCTTGTAGCCAATCTGGAAGGTGGCCTCTGCTCCGGTCTTGTTCTTGTAAGGGATAATGTAGGCAAAACCCAGGTTGGGGTTTATTGGCAGTTTCAGGGTGGCGGCGGTCATGGCCGCGCTTATTGTGGTTTTTGGGTCACATTCTGCCAGGGCCGGTGTCTGCTTTACCAGGCTCAGGAGACTTGTTACAAAGGCCCCGGCTCCCTTATTCAGCACCTCATTAAACTTGGCCTTGATGGCAGAGCTGCTGATCCAGCTCTCTACCGTTGCTACATTCCCTTTTCGTACCATTTCCTTCTGCTGCTGTGGTGTCAATGCTCTTTCCTGTGTCATAAAATTAGCCCTCCTTAGTGATTGTCAGTTTATCTGCCAGGCCGTCCACCTTAAGTTTGATGATTTGGTGCCGTGGCATTTCTATCGGTGTTGTTACGCTTTCGGCCCGGTCAAGGATAACCGGCAGATATACGCCGTAGTGGGCGCTGAGTACCTTGATTATCTCCAGCCCTGCGTTCACCTGGGCGGCAGTGTTGGCTGACTTATATTCCACCAGATTTCCGTCCTTGTCCGGTATCATCGGCTCACATACCTCTTTGAGGCCGCCGTTAATCTGCTCCTTAAAGAGCAGAAATTTGATTGACTCGAATTCAGAGTCTATCTTGTTAGTGACAAGTGCTACCTTCTGCCTGTAGAAATTCTCCACCATGGCGATACCGGCGTCGGTCTTATCAAGTTCGGCCCCAAGCTCCTGTTTTTCGGTTTCAAGGTCATCAATGCGCTTTTTGGTGGCCTTGGCTGCATTGGCAGTTGCTTCCTGCCTCAGGAGCTCATTGAGCTTTTCATTTATTTCTTTAAGCTCAGGGTTCTCCTTGGGTGCTGCCGTCTCATCCGTCAACTGTGCTTCCAGCTCAGCAATCTTAGCAGCAGCTTCCTTGTACTTGTCGGTTTCCTCGTATGGAAGAGGCGTTTTAAGCTGGGCGTTTTCGCTCTCATAGGTTGCTCGGAGCTGGGCAAGTGCCGCATCATTTTCCCTGATAGCCGCCTCCCATTTGGCCTTTTCCTGCATAATATTGGCGATGCGCTCCTTGGAGCATTCCTTCCCGGCCTCATTGATGCGCTCCTTTTCCTTGCCCAGCTTATCAAGGAATTTATGCCGGAGGTCGTTTACCATGTCAGCTGGCAGGCTCTGACCGCAGGTAGGACACATCTCCTGGGCTGGGTCCCATTTCTGAGCCTTCAAAGCTTCAAAAT
Source organism: uncultured Anaerovibrio sp. (assembly GCF_947302755.1). Taxonomy (GTDB): domain Bacteria; phylum Bacillota; class Negativicutes; order Selenomonadales; family Selenomonadaceae; genus Anaerovibrio. Next base: position 3,427 of record NZ_CAMYWM010000110.1, on the reverse strand, counting down.
CCTTTAGAAGAGCTTCCCGTTTCTGCTCCATTGTAGTAATGGCCACGCTTATGGTATTCAGGTTACAAAGGGCATCACTTTTTGTCTTTTCTGCCTCTGATATCTTGGATTGAACATCTCGTATTCTTTCGAGAATGCCTCTATTTTCGTCGTTAGCCTCTTTTAGGTATATTTCCCTACCCTTTTCAATTTCGGCCCTGTATCCGGCAACTGCGGCCCTCAGAGCGGCAGTCTTATTGTCAGCTGGTGTCGAAAGTATGGCCTGCTTCATTCCCTCCAGCTCTACTATCTCACCGGAGCGCTTCTTAGCCTTCTCCGGTGTTTCTTCTTCCTCCGGCATGGTCTTGGTCAGTTCGTCAATACGTGCCGGTATCTCATCCAGCTTCTTGTTGATTTCCCGTCGGCGGTTTTTGGCTATGGCCATGAATTCCTCCGGGCTGTACTTCTTGCCATCGTCGGCACCCGGAACCAGCAGAATGTCGTTGAGCTTTTCCAGCCCTGCCTGCTTGATTACATCCTCGTCGCTGATGTCACCCAATACCTCAAAAAGCACTTTTCGGCGGGCCTCCATTTTCAGTTCCTCTGCAAAATACCCGATGCGGATCATCATCGGTATGTTCTCCAGCCTGGTATTGCAGAAAGTCTCCACTACCGTCTCATAGTCCTTCTTTTTATGTGGTACACCATTGACAAAATACTCTGTTTTATGGCCTGCAAATTCAGGGCTCTTGCTGCCGCGCTTCTTTTTCCATATCTCATGGAAGTCCTTTTTGAGCACTATGTCGCCGTCCTGGCTGGTCAGCGTCATTTCTGCAATGTGGTTTAAGTTGTGGCTGCCCTCTGTCTTGGGGGTAAAATCCTTCTCCCCCGTAATAGGCTGGTCAGTAACCAGCCAGCTGATGGCGTTGGCTACTGTGGTCTTACCTGAGCCGTTTGGGCCGTATATGGTTACGGTTTCCATGAGGTCAAGGTCCAGCTCCTTGATACCTCTGAAATTCTCCAGATGGAGCTTCTTAATCTGCATATATATCCTCCTTATAACAGCTTGTACTCTATGTTTTCTTTGTCGATGTTCTTCATCCTGATGAACCCCATCTGGATCAGGATGGTGTTTGCTCTTTTGAGCTCATGCTTGTCGTAATTACCCAGGGCCACATGCATTTCCCTGAGATTAATTGGTATCCATTCATTGCTGGTGCGCATATAATGCCATAGTAGGCGCATATAAAATGCCTGCACAAAGGGAATGATACCCGCGCCCTTTTCCATAAAGCGCATAAATTTGGCTTTTGCGTCCTCTCGTTCGCTCATTTCTGTTGACACTCTCCTTTGAAAATTGATAAAATTGAGGCAGCTAATTTTTCCCGCCGTTTCCTGGGTGCCAGTCCAGGGAGCGGTTTTTTATTGGATTTGTATCTCGATAAAATTTTTATTAGCAGCCTTTTTAGTACGAATAAACCGTACACGTTCCAGAATAGTCAGCGCAGCAAAAAGCTCAAATTGCGTACCTCCCACTGCTTCCTTCAGGTCATTAATGCCAATATTCATCCACTCGTCTCCGGTGCTCAGCCATTCATAACAGAGCTGCATATACACAGCCTTGGCCAGCGGCAGCATACCTTTTGAATTTTCCACAAAAAAGAAGAACTTGCTGATAAAATCCTGTTTTCCCATATTTACCTCCTACTTAAGAAAAGGGAAAATTACCCCGGTAAAAATGGCGGCCCCGATGATACCTCCCACCATGCCGGCCCCCAGCAGGGTCCATGCCTCATTGCTTAACAGCGGAAGGACCCTCTTATGTATACGCTTTGGCCTCTTTATCTCAATATTGTCGAAATTATAAAACATCCTTTTTCTCACCCTCCCACGGTGTTATCTCATCCTTGTAAAAATCCGGGCTCATACCGGCTGCCACATAACTGTACGGGCAGTCATCGCCCTCTGGGTTCTCATTCATCACTGGCATATTGTACTTGGTAAGGAATTTGCACAGATTACACTTGTCCTTGTGGTGCCCATTACAGCGGCCACAAGTCCGGGGAATAATCCCTGACCACAAATCCAGCAAATCATCCTGGCTTATAATTAGGGTTTCATTGAATTTCATGCGTTCCTGATATTCTCTCACGCTGTTTATGCTCGGTACAAAGAACGGCTCCAGCTTCTGACATTGGTCAAGCCAATTCTTTTTTGCTTCCTCACTCATGAAATCGCCACGCCTTGCCATGGCTTTCTTCATGTAGGTAATGCCCAGCTTCAGGTATCGCATAAACGACTTATCCGCCTTCCCCTGGTAGTAATTTATAATATCTTCCGCACACATACACATTGTGTACATTCTGACAACATGGACCTTTTCGGCCCGGTTCAAATATTTATTCATTTATTTGTACCTGCTCCATTTCTGTTTCATCATGCGGTCATAATCCTCCATAGCTTCTTCAATCCTTGACTGCCGCCCTGATACTTTACACAGTGCCATAACCATGATTGCAACCAGCACACCACCGGCACCAATGCACAGCCAAACAAAGGCTTTTAAATCAAAATCAAACATTATTTTCCCTCCCTCACCTGGTTGGCGGTGCGTCCAGCCAACCGGCCAGCACCATCACCAGCAGGAACAATACCGGGACCAGTACCCACCTTACGGTGGCGTCCCACATCATAGCCTTACGCTTCAGCTCTACGCGTTCGCGTGTCGTCATACTACTTTCGCCTCCTCACAACAACTATCCATAAACTTGTACAAATCACTCAGCCGATATTTTCTCTCGGTCTGCCCAGGCAATATCCAAACGCCTATCTTGTTATCCTTTACCAGCCGGCATAATGTACCAATAGAAGTACCCAGTATCTTTGCAGCCACCTTCTGACTCACAAACTGGTCAGTGATGATAGGTAATACGTTACTCCCGCTTTCCTTTATCTCCTTAATCAGGAGCAGGATAGCGGGATTTTCTTTTGTTATGCGGTCAATTTCCTGCACCGCTTCCAGTGCCTTTTCCAGCTCCATCTTTCTCACCACCTGTTACATCATCCCTCTAAGTTTCATTTCCATTCTGTGGGCCTCATAGTGTGGGAAAAAATAAATAGGAGCCATCTGCCTTAGCCTATTTGGCGTCTTCCACTGAAAGAAAATACATGCCTCAGACACACACGTTTCCTCCCTACCCATCAAAGAGCAGTAGGCCCCATGTTCCCCGAAAAATTTACAATCAATACATCTTGCGAAATCCATGTCCCCGCTCCTTTCGTGATATAATCCCTCCAAAGGAGGTGATTAATATGAATTTGCCCGACATCCTCAATTCAATAAAAGGTGAATTGAAAAAAGCTACAGATAACGGCCAGCCTGCATTTACACCAGCTCAGGTTGACGCTATCGCAAATGCTATTTATGTAGCTGTAAAAAAACTTGTGA
>NZ_CAMYWM010000109.1 GCF_947302755.1 uncultured Anaerovibrio sp. | reverse complement strand
CTGGTCTTATGGAGGGGTACGAAGGACTTGTAAAGAAATTGGCACCAATGGAAAAGGCCGGGGCAGTAAAAGCAGTGGGTGAAATATCTGCTGAGGAGGCTCAGAAGGTGGGCGATGAATTATTGGAGGCCTTGGAGGATTTTGACGATGAACTGTCCAAGGAGTTGATACAAAGGCTGGCAGGCTATCCATTTAGGATTACCCAGCAGGAGAGGCTGAAGGCTGCCAGGGAATATGTTGATGATTTCTTGTACGATGAAGCAGCGGCTGTTATAAAGGGGATTTTGCCGACTATTGAGTAGTTTTAGCAAGGGGTGGGCAATATGAAAGCAAAGACGAGCTCCATATCGCGCTGGCTGCCATTTGTATTTATAGTCAGCTATATTGCAATTGCTATAGTTACTATATTTATTGTGCATGTGCGTTTTGAAACCCACATGGTAGAAGATTATGCCAGAATGGCGGAAGGTGTTACCACCCTTATGGAGAAGGCTGTGGACCCCTATAAAATAGATTACTATATGAAGAATAACTATGGTAATTCTGAGTACGATGAAATATTGAAATATTTCTACAGTCTAAAGTCCAATTATCCTGATGTAAAATATATGTACGTGTACCGCCTCTATGAGGATGGGGGCAAACCGGCGGGAAAGGTAATATTTGACCTGGACGAGGAATATACCCCCACACCGCCCCAGGAAAGCATTGACTGGATTGGTGATACCTATTATTTGGATGAGCCCTTTGCTTCTAATATTCACCAGATGATTACCGGCACGGAGCCTATATTTTATGCTATACATAGTACGGAAAATGAATATCTGCTTTCCTTTGTAAGGCCGGTTTTTGATGGGGACGGAAACTATGCCTGCAGTTTATGTGTGGATTTTTCCATGGATTATGTGCAGAGCAAATTTTTGCATTTCATAGTTCAAATGATGCTCATCCTGGGGATTATCATGGCCGCCATTCTGGCTCTGAATATTTATATTATCCGTAAGGCGGTAACAGAGCCCCTGGATAAAATCAGCAGCTGTGCCGACGGGTTTAAGTTTGAGACGGCAGAGGATTGCTCCAATAATATCCACCAGCTGGAAAAGCTGAATATCAAGAGCAGTGATGAAATCGGTATTCTGTATAAGAGCTTTATGAGCACCATGAGGGAGCATTTGTCCTTTATGACCAAGTTAAATAAGGCTACCATAGAGATTGCGGCAAAGGATATGGCCAACAGGGCCAAGAGCAACTTCCTGGCCAATATGTCCCATGAAATTCGTACCCCGATGAATGCCATTATCGGTATGGATGAAATGATTCTTCGTGAAACCCAGGACAAGAAAATCAGAAAATATGCAACGGATATAAGAAGTGCTGGCAGAACCCTGCTTTCCATCATAAATGATATTTTGGATTTAACGAAAATCGAATCCGGCAAGATGAAGCTCATGCTGGTGGAATATGAATTTGCCTCGGTTCTGAATGATATTGTGAATATGACACGGAATAAGGCATACGACAAGGGCCTTACCTATGAACTGAATGTGGCACCTGATATACCCTCCATTTTAAAGGGAGACGAAATCAGAATAAGGCAGATTATTTTGAATATCGTTAATAATGCCATTAAGTACACCAGCGAAGGCGGCATAACAATAAATATGTTCTTTGACCGCAGTACCAGTATGCTGAGGTACAGCGTAAAGGATACAGGGATGGGCATAAAAAAGGAGGCCATGGACAACCTATTTACCTCCTTCCAGCGGTTGGATGAGGTGCAGAACAGAAAAATTGAGGGGACCGGTCTGGGACTTAATATCACCAAGCAGCTGGTGGAGATGATGGGAGGCAATATTACAGTTGAGAGTGAATACGGGGTGGGCTCCACCTTTACGGTTACCGTTATTCAGGGAATTGTGGAGGATACTCCTATAGGGAATTATGTGGAGCGGCTGGCGGCCTCCGAGGAAGCCGGGGAGGTGTTCACACCACATATTGTGGCACCTGATGCCCGTATTTTGATAGTTGATGACAACGAAATGAATCTGGATGTTATAAAAAATCTTATGGCCGATACCAAAATGCGGATCACCACAGCCATGTCGGGACAGGAGTGTATTGATTTGCTGCGGGAATTTGCCTACGATATGGTATTCATCGATCAGATGATGCCGGCAATGTCGGGGACAGATACCCTGCGCATTATTAAGCAGGAGCACATAGCTGATAAAACACCGATGATAGCCCTTACGGCGGATGCCATAGTTGGGGCCAAGGAATGGTACATAAAGGGAGGCTTTACGGATTACCTTTCCAAGCCTGTAATGTACCCAGAATTGGAGAAAATATTGGATAAGTATCTTCCAGGTAATTTGCTGTGGACCAAGGAGCAAATTGAGGCAGAGGCCCGAAGGGGGGAAAGGACCAAGGGGGATGACAAACCCATCATACTGGTAATAAATGAGTCCACGGAAAAATTAAACCAGCTTAAGGAATTGCTTGGCGATCAATACAAGGGGGTCTTCGTAAGAGATGAAGCAAGTGCTGCCAGATATATGAAGAAGCACGCGGTGGCCTTTGTTATACGAGATGGGGGAATTTCAAGGACTTAGGTAAATATTCACTAAAATGGTGACAATATCAATAGCTGCTGTACATATGCTTTATACAGCAGTTATTTTTATGTAAATCTTCATATTGAACAATAAATATGGTATAATTTTAAAGTTAGTGTGAATACTATTAATTTACATATTCTTGGAGGTAGATTGTTTTGAAGAAAATGACAGGTAATGAGCTTAGAGAAGCTTATCTTACTTTCTTTGCGGAAAAGAAGGGTCACTTGCGGCTGCCAAGTGCTTCTCTTATTCCGGAAAATGATCCGACATTGTTAATGATTGGTGCCGGTATGGCACCTTTTAAGGCATATTTTACCGGCAAGGTGAAGCCGCCTCGGACCAGAATAACCACCAGCCAGCGCTGTGTGCGTACCGGTGATATTGAAAATGTAGGCCATACCGCCCGCCATCAGACCTATTTTGAGATGCTGGGCAATTTCTCCTTCGGCGATTACTTCAAGAAGGAAGCTATTCCCTGGGCCTGGGAATTTTTGACTGAGGTTCTGGAAATGCCTAAGGACAAGCTGTGGGCGACCATTTATCCAAAGGATGATGAGGCCCGTAAGCTGTGGGAGGCTCAGCCAGGCTTTGATCCAACCCACATTGTTCCCATGGAGGACAACTTCTGGGAAATCGGCCCTGGTCCATGCGGCCCGGATACCGAGATTTATTTCGACCTGGGTGAGGAGCGGGGCTGCGGCAGCCCGGACTGTGCTGTAGGCTGTGACTGTGACCGTTATCTGGAAATATGGAACAATGTATTTACCCAGTTCGACCGGACTGAGGATGGCAAGTACAACGATCTGGAAAACAAGAATATTGATACCGGTATGGGCCTGGAGCGTATTGCTTCCGTCGTTCAGGGGGTACCAAGCAATTTTGAGACGGATTTGCTGTTCCCGATTATTGAGTATGCCTCCAAGGTTTCCGGGGTAAAATACGGTGAGGATGCCAACAAGGATGTTTCCCTGAAGGTTATTGCTGACCATGCCCGCTCCATGAGCATTATGATCATGGATGGTATTTTGCCTTCCAATGAGGGCCGCGGCTATGTATTGCGCCGTATCCTTCGCCGGGCTATCCGTCATGGCCGCATGCTGGGCATCAAGGATAAGTTCCTGGAGGGGGCCGTGGATGCCGTTTGCAGGATTTATGAGGGTGCCAGTGATTTTGAGGCACTGGCTCAGAAGCAGGACTACATCAAGAAGGTTATTTCCCTGGAGGAGGACCGCTTCTCCGCCACCCTGGAGCAGGGCCTGGAGCTGCTGGATGGATACATGGCTGATGCCAAGAAGGCCGGCAAGAAGGCTCTGGACAGTGAGCTGAGCTTCAAGCTCTATGATACCTTTGGCTTCCCTTGGGAGCTTACTGAGGAAATTCTTCAGGAAAATGGTATGGAATTTGACAAGGAAGGCTTTGACAAGGAAATGCAGGAGCAGCGGGATCGCGCCCGGGCAGCCCGTGCAGAAAATCAGCGCTTTGCCGTTCCTGATTTGAAGAATATTGACACTGCTTCCTTAAAGCACGACGAAAAGGCTACTGAGGCAGAGGTTGTGGCTATCTGGAAGGATGGCGTATTGGTTGATTCCCTCCAGGATGGTGAGGAAGCAGGCATTATTCTGTCTGTTACCCCATTCTACGCAGAGGGTGGCGGCCAGGTGGGTGACACTGGTCTGTTCGTTAGTGAATTGGGCCGTATCAAGGCTACAAATGCCAAGAAGCTGCCAGATGGCACTATTTACCATGAGTCCTATGTGGAGGAAGGTCAGCTGAAGGTTGGCGACAAGGTTCAGATTAAGCTGGACAAGGTGGAAAAGCTTTCCTCCGCCCGTAACCATACTGCAACCCATCTTCTTCAGGCTGCTCTGAAGAAGGTTGTTGGTGACCAGATTAATCAGGCTGGTTCCTCGGTAAATGGTGACCGTCTCCGCTTTGACTTCACTAACTTTGAGCCAGTAAGCGCTCAGCAGTTAGCTGATGTGGAGGAGCTGGTAAACAATGAAATCCTTAAGGGCACTGATGTGGTTATTGAGGAAATGTCCAAGGATGCTGCTGTGGAAAAGGGGGCTATGGCTCTCTTTGGCGAGAAGTATGGTGACGTGGTTCGTGTTGTAAGTGTTCCTGGCTTCTCTATGGAGCTTTGCGGTGGTTCCCATGTAAAGAATGTTGGACAGATTGGTCTCTTTAAGATTGTGTCCGAGACTGGTGTGGCAGCTGGTGTACGCCGTATTGAGGCCATCACTGGTCGTGCAGCACTGGAATATGCCAACACCAAGGCTAAGCAGGTATCTGATGCAGCTGCTGCATTGAAGTGCCGTGAGGATGAGCTGGTATCCCATGTTGAGTCCCTGGCGGCCCAGGCCAAGGAGTTGCAGAAGCAACTGGATGCTATTAATGCCGAAAAGGCCAAGGCTGATGCGGCAGCATTGACGGATTCCGTTAAGACCGTAGGTGATGTAAGTGTCATTGCGGCTCAGGTAGAGGCAGCTGATATGGATGATCTGCGCAGCATTGCGGATATGACCTGTGAGAAGCTGAACAATGGTGTAGTAGTGCTTGGTACGGTCCACGGTGATAAGGTGAACCTGGTGGTGAAGTCCTCCAAGGAGGCTGTGGCCAAGGGGGCCCATTCCGGGAAGATTATCAAGGAAGCGGCAGCTGTAGTCGGCGGCGGCGGTGGCGGCCGTCCGGATATGGCCCAGGCCGGCGGCAAGAAGCCGGAGCAGCTGCAGGCGGCTCTGGATAAGGCTGTGGAAGTCATCGCAGCTCAGGTGGGTTAACCCTAATATATTAAAATTTATGTTTTTTTGGCTGAAAACTGTATTTTTGCAGTTTTCAGCCTATTTTATTATGGGGATATGATAGAATATTTATTCATTTTATTGTAAAATTGTATTAGGTGAATTGCGGGGGATGATAGATTGCAGAAAAATATTTTGTGTGCAGTTATGATAACATCATTCATCGGTGCTATGGTGGGAAGCGGCATCAACGTGGCCCTGCCCTCCATTGGACGGGAATTTAATGCCATGACCGGGGACCTTAGCTGGGTGGCGGCGGCCTATTTGTTTGGTTCGGCTATTTTTAATCTGCCCCTGGGTAAGGCGGCGGATATTTTGGGACGCAAACGCCTGTACAAGATTGGAATAGTGTTGTTTTCCGTTACCCTATTTATTGCCGGCTTCTCTGTGTCAGTGGATTTCCTTATGGACATCCGCTTCCTGCAGGGGGGCTTGATGGCGATGGTATTTGGTCCCGGGATGGCTGTGCTGGCTTCCGTATTCGACAAGAAGGAACGGGGACGTATTCTGGGCTATCAGACAGCCTCGGTTTATGTGGGGCTTACCTGCGGACCGGCCCTGGGGGGCCTTATCTGTGAGTACCTGGGTTGGCGGTGGTTTTTCTTTTTGACGGGTGCCGTGGCAGCCGCCGGACTTATATTCATGCTGCAGGTCAAGGAGGAATGGTATGGGGACCGGGGAGCCCCCTTCGACTTCAAGGGCAGCCTGTGCTATATGATTACGGCTCCCCTTATTCTGTATGGATTTTCCAAAATTACAGATGGCCCATTGGGCCCATGGCTGTTTGTGGCCGGCTTGGCCGCCCTGGCCATGTTTATCTATGTGGAGCGTCATACCCCATACCCTATTCTCGATGTGAACATGTTCCTGGGCAACAGGGTCTTTACCTGCAGTAATTTGGCGGCTATGCTCCATTATGCCTCCACCTTTGCCATAAGCTTTTTGGTTTCCATGTATTTACAGGTCATCTGCGGTCTTAGTGCTCCGGTGGCCGGTGGTATTATCCTTTTACAGTTTTTTATGATGGCTTCTCTATCACCTAAGGCCGGGGCCTTGTCTGACAGAATTGATCCCGGAGTGGTGGCTTCGGTGGGAATGGCCATCAACAGCGTGGGCCTCTTTGCCCTGTCCTGGCTGCAGCGTGACAGCTCCCTGATAACCGTTGGCCTGTTGCTGATGGTTATCGGCGTGGGCTTTGCCCTGTTTTCTTCTCCCAATAATAACGCAATCTTGGGGGCCTGTGTCCCCAAATATTATGGAACGGCTTCCTCCCTGCTGGCTACCATGCGCATTATTGGTCAGGCCTTTTCCATGGCCATTGTGACCATAATTATGGATGTTAATTCCGTTCAGTCCATAACCGGTGCAGATAATGATGCCCTTTTGGGGGCAATTAAGATAATATTCAGGATTTTTTCCCTGATTTGTGTTTTCGGTATAATGGCTTCATTGGCAAGAAAAAAGAAGGAGGGCTGACTTCCCTATGAATAATAATTATCAACGGCGCAGGAACATAATTATTTTGTTGGCGGTGCTTATCAGTATTGGCCTGTTTGCCCTGAGTAATTATATGGAATTTCAGCTGATGTCGGTTTTGCCCAGGACTGACTCCCTGGCCCTTGCCAATTATTTTAATAAGGGCCTGGTGGCCATTTTTTTGCTGGTGGTCATCGGGGCTGGATATTCCATTTATGCCGAATACCAGATGATGGCCGAAAATCGTGAGATGGAGGCAAAGGATACAGTTACCCATCTGTCCAGTGTGGTAGGGTACAATCAGGATTTTATCCGCCTTCTTTCCGATGGAAAAAACGAACAGGATTATCTTATGGTGTCCCTGGATATTGATAAGTTCAAGGCGGTAAATGATGTGTTCGGGTTTGCCTGTGGGACAAAGATAATTCGTATGGTGGCGGAGATGCTGGCCAAAAATCTTCGGGACGGTGAATACTGCTACCGTATTACCAATGATGTTTTTTATCTGCTGTTAAAAAGTATTGATCGGGACAGTGATTATAAGCGGATCCGCAATATCCTGGATAATGTGTCCATGGAGCTGATTTCCACGGATGATGAGGATATTCAAAGTAATTTAAATGGGGGAATCTACCATCATATGATTTCCTTTTCCGCCGGCGGTATGTTGATTAGTGTCAGGGAGGTTCACGATGATTTGCGCAGCTATACGGCTGACACCAGAAATGAACGGTGCCGGGAATTAGCCGCCAGGTTTGCCGACAATGCCAACATTGCCCGGAAACGGGGGAAGACGGAAAATATTAATACGGTTTATCTGTTTGACGAGAGCATGCGTCAGGAGATATTTGAGAACAAAAAAATTGAGGATGCATTCCTTATCGGCATCGAGCACGGGGAATTTATGGTATACTATCAGCCTAAGTACTATATAGGCGGGGAAGAGGCCATACACGGCGGGGCAGAGGCCCTTATTCGCTGGAACAGTGCGGAGCTGGGCTTTTTGCCGCCAGGGAAATTTATTCCCCTCTTTGAACAGGATGGCAATGCCTTGCGTCTGGATATGCATGTAATGGATTTGGTGTGCCAGAATCTTTGCGAATGGCGCTCCAAGGGGTTGAAAATTCACCCCATATCCGTTAATGTAACGCGCCCCACCATGCAGAACGGTCATGGTTATTTGCTGTTCGTCAAGGAAAAGCTTTATTTGTATGATATTCCCCAAAGTCTTATTGAATTTGAGATTTTGGAAAGCTCCACAGGGACTGATGAACGGGTGGTAATTGATTTTATCAATGAAATTCATGCCCTTGGCTTTAAGATTGCCATGGATGATTTTGGCACCGGCTGCTCCTCCCTGGGCCTGCTGAATCGTATTCCCTTGGATATTTTGAAGTTTGATAAAAGCTTCTTTGATTCCATGTCCACCAATATGACGGATCATGATCTGGCTGTGGTGCGGTATATGCTGATGATGGCCAGGGATTTGGGGATTAAGACGGTGGCTGAGGGTATCGAGGAAAAATTCCAGGTGGATATTTTGAGGGAGCTGGGCTGCGATATGGTGCAGGGCTATTATTTCAGCCGCCCCCTTTGTGTGGATGATTATGAAAAAATGCTTAAGCCGATAAAGTGAACGGGTCCTATTCCGTGCCACCCGCTTATCCCAAGAAAACTCCCGTTGATTAAATGGGAGTTTTTTTGCAATTAAAGGGGTCCTGTCGCGGGATAGGACATTCCTTTGCTTTGCAGTGCCACATCAATGTGTTTATTGGCTAAAAAAAGTATGGAGGGGCTTCGCGTCCCTCCGCCACTTCATATCGGCTTAAATAAATTATGTGCTGATGTGTCATATTGGCTCAGCATGCGTCATGTCCTTATCCCGTGCCACCCGCTTATCCCAAGAAAACTCCCGTTGATTAAATGGGAGTTTTTTT
>NZ_CAMYWM010000108.1 GCF_947302755.1 uncultured Anaerovibrio sp. | reverse complement strand
CCACCAGCAGCTTCTTATACAGCGCATGCTTACGCCTGGCCAGCTCCTGCCAGGAAACGGGGCATTGGGGGTTTTCCTTCACCATTGTACCATAGAAATCCCTGCTGCTGCGCCCCACGAAGGCAGCCAGCCGCTCATGGGAAATGGTAATTCCCCATTCGGCCAGCACCTGCTTCTTGGCCTTGGCATGAATTGGTTCACTATCATAGATGACCCCATCCATATCAAAAATAAATGCTTTTTCCGCCATAATTTACTCCCAAATCACAATCAACACCCTATGGAAAATACAACTGACAAGCTGACGAACGAACACCTCCATCAGCCACATCCAAAGACCGGTCATTCACCATAGCTAAGAAAAAGCCCCAATCTGTCCATATACAGATTAGGGCCATAAAATCATATCCTCTCAATAAAGGATTATTGTACATCGTTTAATTTCAGCATTACAGCCTGTGGATAATACTGGAAGCTCATGGACTCGCCATTGCCCATGTCAACCACAGATCCGGCCTCATGTGCATAGCTCCAGTCATAAACCTCAGCATATCTGGAAAGAGGTGAATCAGCATTAAGAGTTCCTCTGTCAAAGGCAGTCTGGGCCCCCTTGAGGAGTATCAGACGGTCAACAGTAAAGGTCTCGTCATCATAGGTGACTATCAGGCCAATATTGCTAAAATACCAGCCAATATCATTTACCCCGCACATAGCCTTGGTTTCAGACGGAGTCAGCATGTGAGCATCACCGCTGTACTTTCTGCTCACCTCGGCCATGGTCATATCCAAGGTCAAACCGCCTACAGACTCAGCGTGATTTATCTCGCCGGTCTTAGGCTGCAGCTGCAGGTTACCACCAAGATTAAGGCTGCGTTTGCCTGCCGTATTATCCCAATAAATATTAAAGAATTTGGTTCCTTCCTTACCCAGCAGGGTCAAGGTAGCACTGCCATTAAACTTGTCCCCGGAAAAATTGGAGGCATCGGTTATGCGCATCTCATTTAACTGATCATAGGCAAACACCACAGGTCTATGGCCATTCTGGTCACACCAGACACCATGTATACCCTCCTGAATTTTACTAAGATGGTCATCCTCCGGCGAACTGCTGGCCAAAGCCATTCCGCTGATACAAAGCATCAGCAATGAACAAAGTACACTAAATAAACGTTTCATCCAATCTCCTCCCTTACACTCATTAATCAATTCATTCCTCCAGCCGAGGAAAAACAAGTCCTACACCCTGTATTATACCATATTTTACCGTCTTTTGGTACGCAGGAGAGCCCAAATAAGATTTTTGATATCCTTATCCTTGTCAATCTTAACCTGAACCGCCCGCTCATTGCCGATGATGTTAAAGTTCTCCACCAGGAAGCAATAGATGAGCACACCCATGGAAATAAGACCAACACTTACCACGATTTCCCCTACTCCAGGGAAATAAGACCCGGATTCATACATGGAGGTAAATACGCAATTCAGACGATTGAGAATAACCCCGGCCACAGTAAGAATGGCATAGGTAAGCAATCCCCACTTTTTCTTGCTCAACGGGCTGATTATGATAACAATCGGAATTAATATACCAAACAGCATCTCGATGCAGTACATATTACTTTGGAGGGTTCCCTGGAATACATAGCCCCATTCCTGCTTTTCAAAAAGATCGTAGAGCTTCAGCAGCAGGTATACAATCATCATACCGCCGCCTACCCGGGTCAGCTTTAACATAATCTCATGGGGAATTTCATGGCCGTAGGCGGTTTTGGCCAAGGTTGTTTCGATACAAACCATGGCCGAGCCAATAAAGAAGGAAGAAATCAGGAAATACACTGGCAGGAATTCACTCCACCACAAAGGGAACATTCTCTCCTTCATTATCAGGAACAAGCCGCCCAGGGAGGACTGATGCATTACCGGGAAAATCAGTCCGATTACCACCAGAACCGGCAAAATTTTTACTATATACCGGTGCAGCTTCTGCCGCAAAATTCGCTCCGTAATTATTTCAAAAAATTCAAAGCTCAATACCGTGGTGTAAATGGAAATACACCAGAAGACTTCAAACAGTACCGACGTATAGCCCCAGGATACAAAGGGACGCCAGAAATTAAACCACTGGCCTATATCCAGGAACAGGCCTGCCATAACCAAAATATAGCCCAACAGGGAGGTAAGCAGGGCCCCCCGGGCCACTATCTGAAATTCCCTGTAGCGGAAAATACTTACCAGCAAAGCGGTGGAGTAGCCGCCACCGGCCAGGGCAACGCCGCACATTACATCAAAGGCAATCCACATGCCCCAGGGCGTCTCATCAGTCAGGTTGGTTACATACTGAAAGCCTGTCAACAGTCTGAGGACAACTGCGGCCACCATTAGGGCTACCAATCCGGTCAGTACAAAGCGTACCGGCGTTATGGTAAAATCCCAGCCCAGAATTCTAAAACACTTATATACCTTCATGCTCAGCCCTCCTTATCCTGGTCATCCTTATCCTGGGACTTTCTGTTTTTGTCCACACGATAATTATAGAATGCAATTCCTGACAGGAATAAGGCCCAACAAGCGGCCAGGCCGGGAACCTTGGAGAGATAGCTCTTGGTATAGGTTGTAACAGGTACATCGGATACATCCTTGAAGCCCAGCTCCTCAAAGGGCACATCGGATATATAAAGCCATTCAGCACCCCCCACCTCATGTTCACCATAAACATGATTGACATAACGGCTGTCCGACTTAATTATCTCATGGGCCTTCCTTAACAGCTCATCCCTGTCACCGGACAAAAGAGCACCGGTTGTACAGGCCGATACGCAGGCCGGGGCATCCCCCTTGGCCACCCGCTCCGAGCACATCTGGCACTTGGACACCTGTGGGAACTGCTCATTCCACTGATACTTGGGAATGGAATAAGGACAGGCCACCAGGCAATAGCGGCAGCCTACACACAAATCCGGATAATAAACAACGGCACCTGTCTTTTCATCCTTCTGAATAGCCTTGGAAAAGCATGCAGATGCACAGGCAGGCTCTTTACAGTGGAGGCACTGCTTTTTCACAAATCTCAGCTTATCATTGTCCTTACCATGGAATTCCTGAATAACGGTCCAACGATTGTCATCCAGTTCAATATTGTCACCCTTTACATTTCTTGGCTTTGCCTTGAAATTCAGGTTGTTATAGCGCTTACAGGCTACTGTGCAGCCCTCGCAGCCGATACATTTTGTAATATCTACTAATACAGCCATCTATACTCACCCCTCTCAATCAAACAACCGGCCGTGCCGATTGACAAAGGTTGTATGCAAATACTTCTCAGCCCGTTCACTGAGGGGCTTGCCGAAAAAGTCCCTGTAGATGGCCTGAATTTCTGCATTATCATGACTGCAACGCTTGGCCGAGGCCGTATCTTCCTTGTAAATGGCCTCAATACGTCTTTTCTTGGCTTCTACGGCATCCATGGTCTTTGGCTGACCACCGCCACCGATGCAGCCGCCAGGGCAGGCCATAAACTCAATGAACTGCCACTTGCTGCTGCCTGACGCCTTGATGCCCTCCAAAAGCTTACGGGCATTTTCCAGACCATGACAAACGGCAATATTTACCGATCCCACCCCCGGAATACTGGCCGTAGCCTCCTTTACCGCCTGCATGCCCCGTACCGGCTGCCAGGCCAGCAAATCAACGGGTGGATTTGACCCGGTAGCCAAATAATAGGCTGTACGGACTGCCGCCTCAGTAACACCGCCGGTGGCGCCAAAAATACGCCCTGCACCGGTGGACTCACCCAAAACAGAATCATATTCCGCTTCGTCTATGGTATTTAAGTCAATGCCCTTACGCTTTAACAGTACCGCCAGCTCCCGGGTAGTAAGCACATAATCCATATCCTGCCGGCCATCCACCTGCAATTCGTCACGGGACACCTCAAACTTCTTGGCCGTACACGGCATAATGGACACATTTACAATGCTGGCTGGATCAATCCCCATCTTATCTGCATAAAAGGATTTTATCGTCGCCCCCATCATATTCTGAGGTGACTTACAGGTGGACAGATTGTGCATCAGTTCAGGATAAAAATACTCGCAATACTTAACCCAGCCCGGACAACAGGAGGTAAGGTGCGGAATTTCGTCCTGCTTTTTCGTCAGGCGATGGACAAACTCTGAGGCTTCCTCCATAATGGTCAAATCCGCGGCAAAGCAGGTATCAAATACTGAATCAAAGCCGGCAGCCTTCAGGGCTCCCGCCATTTTTTTGCCCACGCTGGTACCCTGCGGCATACCGAACTCTTCCCCCAGGGAAACCTTGGTGGCCGGCGCAGTCTGCACCACCACATGCTTGGAGTCATCCTCAATGGCCTCCAAAACCTGCTGCACGTTACTTTTTTCTGTAATGGCTCCCGACGGACACTGCATTACACATTGACCACAGCCTACACAGGCCACCTCCTGCTTCAAGGGCAATGGATAATTTCCATATACGCCCATTACATTTTGGCAGGCATCAACGCACTGACCACACAAAATACATTTCTCATCATCACGCTGAATAGATGGATTGGTGGCACTGATGGCCACGCGTCCTTTAAGATTTACCGGGAAATCGCCCTTTCCTTCATACTGGCTGGACACCCAGCCATCACCACCGGAGGGTTTACCCTTGCACCCGGTGGCCATAACCCCGAATCCCAGGACGCCTGAACCGGCCACAACCTGTAAAAACTTGCGCCGCGACATCTTGTTACTCATACGTATACTCCCCTAACATCATACTCCATAAGCTTGTGCAAAATTGACACAAAATTCGTACAATAATCTATATTTATTATTTTACCACTTTATTATAAAGATAAAAATACTTAGTTTTTATGGAATTATTAGCATTTTAAATACCTGCAGCATATATGGAGCGTTTCTCCATATGCCCTAACGGGCCTGCCGACCCAGACTGATTTTATCCAAAATTCCCGTCAGGTGGGCGATGGCCACTCCATAATTGGTCATTGGAACTGAGGCCACCCTCGCCTTATCTATTCTCGACAATACATATCGCCGGTTAAACATACAGCCACCGCACTGGATGATTAAATCATATTCGGCAGGATTAGCAGGAAAGTCGGTACCGCTTACCACCTTCACCTGCAGCCCTGCCCCAAATCGCTGGCGAAGCAGACGGGGAAGCTTCACCCGGCCAATATCCTCCGTCAATGGGGCATGGGTACAGCACTCGGCAATCAGAACCTTGGATTGTTCGTTAAGACGGTCCATAAAATGAGCACCCTCAATATAATATTTTAAATCCCCCTTGTAGGCGGCAAAGAGCACCGAAAAGGAGGTAAGGCGGCTCTCCGTCGGCTTATGCTCATAAACGAACCTAAAGGCCTGGGAATCGGTAATAATGAGCTGTGGTGCCTCCTTTAATCGGGATAGGGTCAATTCCAGCTTGTCCGTAGTAGTGGACACCACCGTACATTTTCTGTCCAAAAGCTCCCGGATGGTCTGGACCTGGGGCAATATCAGCCGCCGTTTCGGGGCCTGAATATCCTGGGGCATTACCAGCAGCACCAGGTCATCCTCCTTTACCAGACTGCCCGTGATAAATTCTTCATCATAGTCCTCTGGCATTAGCTTGGACAAGGCCCCTATAATGCTGCTTCGATTAGCGGCCCCACCAGCTTCACTACAATCGGCCACCAAAAGTGCATTACGGTCACCATGGAGCCTATCTGATATTGTCTCCCCTAGCTTATCTTCTCCCAAAATCTTCCCAAAGGAATTAATAAGACATAGGACAGGCACTTTTTTCTTTTGAAAATTTTCCAGCAGCTTATATTCTTCCTCAAAGCTGCCTTGGAAATTGGCCGCAAAAACCAGAATTGCCACGTCCGTCTTTTCCATGGCCAGCCTGGTCTTCTCCAAACGCTGTGCACCTAAAGAGGAATTATCCTCTATGCCTGGAGTATCAATGAGGACACAGGCCCCCAAAGGACTAAGCTCCATGGCCTTGTATACCGGGTCAGTGGTAGTGCCCGCCACCTCCGACACGATGGAGGTATTCTGGCCCGTCAGAAGATTTATCAATGAGGATTTGCCGCTGTTTGTTCTGCCAAAAATTCCTATGTGGAGTCTATTGGCATTTGGTGTTGAATTTAACTCTGCCATATTAAAACCTAAAATCCCTCTTACCTTCACTGATTTCAGCTAAATGCTCTGCGGCAATTTTCCGCACCTTTTCATTTGGTATTTTCTTCAATTCCGACTCAATCATGACCAGCCCCTTTTTCCTGGTATCCTCACTGGCATAATCCTCCAAATACTCCTTTAGGGTCAGCAGGGCATTTGGATGACAGCAATTCAATATCTGCTTGCTCTTGCACAGGGACATGAACCGGTCACCAGTACGCCCTTCACGATAGCAGGCCGTGCAGAAGCTGGGCACATAGCCAAGGGTAATAAGCCAGTTCAACACCTCATCCAAAGTGCGTCGGTCACTCACATCAAACTGGGCCGAGTTATCCTCCTCCGGCTCCTCCTCCACATAACCGCCAACGCTGGTACGGGATCCGCCACTTATCTGGGAAATACCCAGCTCCAGAGCCTTTTCCCGGACCGCCTTGCCCTCACGGGTGGAAATAATCATTCCCGTATACGGCACTGCCACACGAATGAGGGCAATAAGCTTCTCAAAGATTTCATCACTGATACCGTTATCAAAGGCCTCCGGATCAATGTCATCGGCCTTCTTAACCCGTGGCACACTAATGGTATGGGGCCCAACGCCATGAACCGCCTCCAAATGCTCGGCGTGCATCAAAAGCCCTGCAAACTCATAGCGATATCCCTCAAGGCCAAAGAGTACGCCTAAGCCCACATCATCAATACCGCCCTCCTGGGCTCTGTCCATGGCCTCTGTATGGTAGGCATAATCATGCTTTGGCCCCGTTGGATGAAGCTCCTCATAGGACTTTTTGTTATAAGTCTCCTGAAAAAGGATATAGGTGCCAATTCCCGCATCATGGAGCTTTTTGTAATTCTCCACAGTGGTTGCCGCAATATTAACATTAACCCGGCGTATGGCCCCATTTTTATGCTTGATATTGTAAATGGTATTAATAGACTCCAGCACATATTCAATAGGATTATTTACCGGGTCCTCCCCCAGCTCAATGGCCAGCCGCTTATGTCCCATGTCCTGCAATGCCATTACCTCGCGGCGGATTTCCTCCTGAGTCAGCTTCTTGCGGCTGATGTGCTTATTTTTGGCGTGATATGGACAATAAAGACAGCCGTTTACGCAATAATTTGACAAATATAAGGGAGCAAACAGTACGATACGGTTACCGTAATAATCCTCCTTAATCTGTCGGGCCAAATCATAGACCTCCTGGAGCTTTTCCTCATTGTCGCAGGCCAAAAGCACCGATGCCTCCCGATGGCTGAGGCCCTTCCCCAGCTTTGCCTTGGCAATAACGGCATCAAGAACCTCCATATTATCCTTGTTTTCCTCAGCATACCTTAGAGTTGCCTGAATTTCCTCATCGGAAATAAACTCCTCGGCCTTCATGGATTTCATATTATACATTTAAATCACCTATAATCTCCCCGGTCACACACCACGCTGCAACCGATTTTATTTATCCTTCGTTTAAGACACTCTATACACTCTGCCGCTTCCTCCCCGGTGCAGATTTTCTTGTCGTACAAAGCGTATTTTTTTCTTACCCTCTTTGGCGAAAGATTTGGCATTACCACATTGGCTCCCGCCATAAGGCCCTTCTCCCTGCCCACCGGGTCAATGGTACCCAGAGCTGTAGTGGCCGGCAATAAAACCCGGGGCAGCAACAGCCTTATAACGGCCAACAGGGTGACTGTCATATCCACGGTTCCCGCCTGCTCCCCGGCAAAGGGGGTATCATGCTGGGGAATAAAGGGACCTATACCCACCATGTGAGGATTTAGTTCACGTATAAACTGCAAATCATCATATAGGGTTTGGCCCGTCTGGCCTGGGGACCCCACCATAAAGCCTGCTCCCACCTGATAGCCTATATCCTTAAGATTATTTAGACATTCCTTGCGGTTAGCCAAGGATAATTCAGATGGATGAAGCCTTTGGTAATGGGCATCATTGGCAGTTTCATGCCGAAGCAGGTATCTGTCTGCCCCAGCCTCAAAAAAGGCCTTATAGCTCTCTCTCGTTTTTTCTCCTATAGAAAGGGTGACAGCACAATCCGGAAAGCTTCCCTTTATGGATGATACTATGTGGCAAATTTTCTCATCTGTAAAATATCCATCCTCGCCTCCCTGAAGTACAAAGGTACGAAAGCCCAGACGATATCCTTCTGTGCAGCACGCCATTATTTCCTCTTCTGAAAGCCGGTACCTGTCAACCTGCCGGTTGTCCCGACGAATACCGCAATAATAACAGTTGTTGCGGCAATAATTGGTAAATTCAATCAAGCCCCGAATAAACACCTCATTGCCATAATGCTCCCGCCGCACCGCCACAGCCCGCTCCTTAAGGTAATCTGCCTCGTTTCCGGCAAGGAGATATTGAAGCTGCTCCAGGGTAATATTCTTTTTTGTCTCAACTTCATCTACAACAGAAATAAAACCACCCCAATATTTCAGCCAACTATACATATGTTATGGTATAACTTTTGGCCTATTTTATCAACATTAAGGCCTTTAATATTTGTCTGACCTTTTCATTCACTATGGTGTTCTTGAAGTAAATTGAAGCTTGTTTGAAGTTGTATTGAAGTAATTATTGAAGTTATATTGAAGTTGACTTTGAAGTTATATTGAAGTTGACTTTGAAGTTGTATTGAAGTATATTTGAAGTAGTTCAGAGCGAGGAGGCAACTGAACAAGGATATTTGTTAACCAGCAAACAATCAAGAGCCACTCATTACAAAACAAATATTGATACTGTAAAGAA
>NZ_CAMYWM010000107.1 GCF_947302755.1 uncultured Anaerovibrio sp. | reverse complement strand
ATGCGGGTTGGCATATTTTCCAGTGCCCTGCCCACCTTCATAGCATGACCATGGGGTAAGCCAATAAACACAAAATCGCTGTCCTTGCCGATTTTATCCATTTCCTTCATGCTTATCAGCTCTTTATCATAAATTCCCCGCAAATGGGGATATATATCGGAAATATGTTCCCCGGCATGGCTTTCGGAGGTGATATGCACCACCTGGGCCTCCGGATGATTATATAAAATTCTCAACAATTCGGCACCGGCATAGCCGGTTGCGCCAATTACGCTTACCTTCTTCATGGTCAATTCCTCCTTGTCAATGAGTATAATATACACCTTTTATTCATAAAATGCAACTTTTAATTAATATTTATGCAATATTATGCAGATTTTTTCTTTAAATATACCAATAATGGAAAAACACGAACAACTGTGTTAAAATATAGGTTACGGGAAAAGCTTTAACCCCACGCTAACGGGTGCCAAGTCTCCCTTCTCAAAGGGGAGCAGAAAAGCACCCATAGCGGTCAGTGTCAGCTGCTCAGCTAAGACCATGGTCTTGCTTTGCAGGACACTTTCGCATGGGACGTATTAACCAATAGGCTTTGCCTCTTGGATACGTCCGCAAAGCTCTGGATTAATTCGACTACATTCAGTGGCCGTATAAGTCTCCCACTGAATAAGTTTCATTTTAAGAGGACATTGTGCAATCATGACGATAATAATCCGCTTGCTGAAGCGTCTGGCCCTATTGGCTCTATTCCTTGTCATTATATTATGCGGCTCATACTATTTTTCCGGTGGTACGCTGTATTTTGATGCACCTACTGCCCAGCGAATAAACCGTATTGTTTTTCTTGACCGGGAGGTTAATAAGGCCCTTAACCGAAACAATTATATTACCCTTGATGAAATCCCTGAATCCCTGACCCAGGCCATTGTGGCCGTGGAGGATAACCGTTTTTATACCCATCACGGCTTTGACCCGGAGGGAATAGGACGGGCCGCCCTGGTTAATCTCCAATATGGGGAGGTACGGGAAGGAGCCAGCACCATCACCCAGCAGCTGGTAAAAAATCTCTTTCTGTCCCAGGACCAAACCTATGGCCGCAAGGCGGAGGAGCTTCTTTTGGCCCTGGATATGGAATTACATTATTCCAAGGAACAAATTTTGGAAATGTATTTAAATACCATTTATTTTGGCTCCGGCTTCTACGGTATAAAGGAGGCCAGCCTGGGCTATTTTGATAAGGCACCGGACCAGCTTGCCCTGCCTGAAGCAGCCATGCTGGCAGGAATTCCCAATGCACCGTCGGCATATTCGCCCTATGAAGATTATATGCTGGCCAAAAAACGGCAATTCATCGTTCTGGATGCCATGGTAAAGGCCGGCTATTTACGGGAGAATATTGCTGAGGATGCCAAAATCAGGCCCCTGACCATAGTGAGCAGATAGGCCGTGCATAGACAACATCATATGCCATTGTAAGCTTCGTGCGAAACCTTATTTCGCACTACGCCCTTACAACGAAATCTAGAGCTCATCTGCATCCTTCGGATTTGATTCACAAGATTTCATATTAAGAAAAAAGAAGCTTCTATAGAAGTATACCACATTCTATAAAAGCTTCTTTTAATTTTCGCAATAATTACTCTTTGCCCCAGCCGCGGCCTACGGTATGTTCAGGTCTCAGATATCTGTCCAAATCGTTTTCAACAATTTCCTGAGCCTTCTGCTTGGCCAGCTTTTCCTTCTTGTACTTCTCGTAGTTTTCCTTGCCCATCTTCAAAATGAGCTCATCCTCTTCCTTCTTCTCCCGGGCTACAACCTTAATGCGGTTGCTGTATGCGTTGAAGAAGTCACGGCAAATCTCTGTGTAAAGAGCAGTGTCCCGCGGAGAATCCTTTGGTGCCAGCTTTCTATAGGAATAAAGCACATCATGGGACTTGGAATCGATTACATCAAAGAACACATTTAAGCGGGTATCATTGGAAACAGTGCATACAATATATGCATCGCCATAATCCTTTACACGCTCCTTGAACAGCTCCAAAGCCTTGTGCTTGCCCAGGCGATAGATATCAATATGCTCCTTCTGATTTACGGTCTTGCAAAAATCATGATAGGACATATAGCTGAACTGACTTTTCTTGTTCGCCTTTACTGCCTGATCATAAATCATCTTGGTAAGTTCCTCCACAGTAGGTTCTTCCTCATGGGGAGAGAACTGTGGGTTACCGATAACAAAGGACTTAACATCCAACATGCCAAAGCCGTATACAGTTTCCTTTGAAGTGCCCACTTCCCAGGCAAATGCAAACTGTGTGCCCAAAACCATGACGCACATCACAGTCAGCAGCTGTATGATTTTCTTCATTAAAATTACCTCCATAAACGTCTGATTTTAATCCTTAGTAAACAAAATGAAAACATACCGGTTTTCATCAGCTCTTACAGGGAATCCAGGTGCCTCCTCCTTCAGAGTTGATTCTCCAAGAGTCCCTAGTAAAGTTTAATATAAACAATTATGTTTGTCCATTAAAACCTGATTAAACTATCTATACCTAAAAAAATGAAGGCTCAGCCAAATACCCGCCTGGATATTTCCTTACCGGTTTTGGTCAATGCCAATCCGCCTTCGGCAGTTTCCTTGACAGTTCGCGGCAGGCTACGGCCAATCCGGTCCATGGCATCGATTACCTCATCCACCGGAATAACGGACTCCACCCCTGCCAGGGCCATGTCCGCCGCCACCATGGAATGAACTGCCACAAAGCCATTCCGCTTTACACAGGGCACCTCCACCAGACCCGCCACTGGGTCACAGGCCAGGCCCAACAGGTTTTTTATTGCCAGGGCCACCCCATGGCCCACCTGATCCGGAGTACCGCCAGCCAGTTGAACCATGGCCCCGGCCGCCATACCGGCTGCCGTACCGCACTCCGCCTGACATCCGCCATAGGCTCCGGCAATAGACGCATTGGCCTCTATTACCAGGCCAATACCTGCCGCAGTAAATAGCGCATCCACTATTTCCTCTTCCGTATTATTATTTTTTTCTGCCGCGGTTCTGATGGCCGCCGGTACAATCCCGCAGGAGCCGGCTGTAGGGCAGGCCACAATACGGCCCATTACCGCATTTACCTCACTTACCCCTACTGCACTGGCCGCTGCCGTCATAACCGTAGAGCCAGTATAGCTGTTTTCCCGGTGGGCGTAGAGCTTTACCGCATCTCCTCCGGTAAGGCCGCTAAGGGACTTATCCCGGTTGGAAATACCCCGCTCAATGGATTCCTGCATAACCCGCCAGTTATTCTCCATGGACTCCAGCATATGCTCCTTACTGTCAAAGGAATGCTCCTGCTCATATTCCATGGTTATTTTTCCTATAGTTGTGTTGTTCTCCTTGGCCAGCTCAATAAGCTCCTTGATTGAATTAAAATTTACCATGTCCATGGGCCCATCTCCTATATAGCCGGAACTGCAAAGGCATTTTCAATGACGCCGGTACTGCGGCAATCCTGAATAATATCCTCCGTCAGCTCCTCATCTGTCTCGATTATCATCATGGCCTCCTGACCACGGTTGCGGCGGAATACCCGCATAAAGGCAATGTTTACGTGATGCTTGGTCAATACATCGGAAATATCCCGGATAACCCCCGGCTTATCCCGGTGAACGATAATCAGGGAAGGGTACTGACCGGTAAGAGCTATCTGGAAGCTGTCAATATTTCTCACCTCAATATTGCCGCCCCCCACCGAGGCACCTCCCACAGTAATTTTTCGCCCATTGGTTCCCGTCAGGACAAACACTGCCGTATTGGGATGGGCATCCCCCAAATCCACTGGAGCAAAGGAATAATCCAGCCCCCGCTCCTTGGCAATTTCCAGGGCATCCCGAATGCGCTCATCCTCCGGTGAAAAGCCCAGCAGGCCCCCTATCAGGGCCTTGTCCGTACCATGTCCCCGATAGGTTCTGGCAAAGGATCCGTGCAATAAAATCTCCGCCTTGGCCACCGGTTCGCCCAAAATTTTCCCTGCCATAAGCCCCAACCGGGCCGCACCAGCCGTATGGGAGCTGGATGGACCAATCATAACAGGGCCAACAATGTCGAAAACACCTCTCATACTACCCCTCCTAAATTTCCCGTGAAAAAGCCATTCCCCGAAAAAGGGACTGCAAACCAACACTTGCAGTCCCTCCACACATACCAAGCCTTCCACAATCCTCACCCCATTGAGGATTGTCTGCTGATAGTATTACAGCAAATTATGTGCCTCCAGGCACCTTCTCAATAATGCCTCATGCTCCGGCTCCAGCTCCGTCAGCGGCAGCCGCAACGGCCCGGCATTATAGCCCTTCATTCGCATAGCCACCTTAACCGGAATAGGATTAACCTCGCAGAACAGGGCATTAATAAGGTCAATAAAGTCAATCTGCAGCTGGGCAGCCTCCTTTACCCTGCCATCAAAAAACAGCTGGCAAATATCATGAGTCTCCCTTGGTGCCACATTGGACAATACAGAAATAACTCCCTGTCCCCCCAGGGAAAGAATAGGAATAATCTGGTCATCATTACCGGAGTAAATGGCCAAATCATCGCCGCACTCATGACGGATTTTGACAATCTGGGACAAATCACCGCTGGCCTCCTTTACCGCCACAATCCGCGGATGCCTGGACAGCTCCTTATAGGTGGACAGCTGAATATTAACCCCGGTACGAGAAGGAACATTATACATGATAATTGGAATATTAACAGCGTCGGCAATGGCAGTATAATGCTTTACCAGGCCCTTCTGAGTACATTTATTGTAGTATGGTGTAACCACCAGCAGCGCATCTGCCCCAACCTGCTCAGCATACTGAGACAGCTGAATGGCATAGGCGGTCTCGTTGGAACCGGTACCGGCTACCACCGGAATGCGGCCGGCCACCTTTTCCACAGCATATTTAATAGCGGCTTTATGTTCTTCATCAGACATTGTGGCGGACTCACCTGTAGTTCCAGTAATCACGATGGCATCAGTACCACCGGCAATCTGGTCCTCTATAACACGGCCCAGCTCCTCGAAATTGATTCCCTCTTCGGTAAATGGTGTAATAATGGCTACGCCTGCACCTCTAAAAACAACATCCTTCACAAAAAAACCTCCAAACATTGTCACACTACACGACTAAGGTAATTATACCCCAGTCAGTTATTTTTTGCCAAGCCAATCTTAATCCATTATACGGGTCAGCTTATCAAATACATCCTTATTTTCTTCCAGGACAGCTTCGTTGCCAAATACGCAAATATTATTCTCCTTCATGGCCGCCTCAATGGCCGGAGCCAGCTTTCTGATATCTTCCGGCGTGGTGGACAGAATTTCATCCCGTACCTTCTGACGCTGCTCCTGGCTATATTTTTTGAAATACAGGCTCTGGGCAATATTGCCGGTCATCTGTGGAGTAAGGGGCATGTCAATATTGCTGATGGTACCAATAATATATTTGGTCATTTCCCGTTCATCCGCATCAAAATTCTTCAGGAAATCCGCCGTACCATCAAATACCTGCAGAGTTTCCTTCAGCTTAGGATCCCTGTAGGACAGGAACATAACATTACCATTACTGTTAATGCTGGTCATGGCCCCATAGGCTCCCCCCTGTACCCTTATCTTAATCCAGAAATATTCATACTTAAGCATGACCTCCATGACCCGAATACAGCCCGGCACCCTATAGCCCAATTTAATAATGTTGGCACCCTTGCCCACATACTGAACCTGACTGGAGGACAGCAGGGCCTCCTGGTGGCCTTCTACCGGCAAAGCATAGGTCTGTACAGGGGCCTCATCAGCCGTCTTATTTCCCTTCAGGGCTCCAATAAGACCCTTAATTTCCTGCTCGAACCTGCCATAATCCTTCTTTGGCATGGTCACACCGATGGTGAGCCGCTTACTGCTGAACAGCAGTTGCTGAAGCTGCTGAAGCTTGGTCTTTAGCTCATCGTAGCGTTCATCAAAATTATCGGCCAAATCCTTTAATATCGGGTAAAAGGACAGCTCGCCCATTTCTTCAAATACCCCGCCCTTGGATATAAAGGAGGCCAGGCGACCCCTGGCAACAGACACGGAGGAATTCAGCATCTCCATTTCCATCCCCACTTTGGACTGGATAATCAGCTCCTTTAAGCGGCTTTCATTATCAAATATGGTATCATTAATGATTTCCTTCATCAAATCCACAGCTACAGGCAGATTGCGGTAAAACACCTTGGAGCTCATTCTGAATAATGGACGGAATTCATCGGGCTGACCGGCAATTTGGAACACATCAATATCTCCTCCCATGCCACCGGTATAGAAGGTGTTTTTTTTGCTGAGCTCCACATAATCATTGGCCCTGGTATCCACCCGTCCCAATAAATCATTGAACAAATAGGCATAGGGAACTAATTCCTGGGGAACAACCTCCACATCAAAATACAGGGAATAGTAGACAATCCCCTTGGTATCCACATCGGAAAGCAGTATCTTTACCCCATCCAGCTCCCTTTCCTCCATAGGCAGTACCCGAACCTTTGGATTAATATCGGAAATCTTAAGAAGGGGAATGGTGGCCAAGGCCTCCGGACTATCCGGGGTCTGCTGACGTTTTTTCAGACTGGCCGCCGCATCAATAAGCTCCTGAATTTTATCCGGTGTCATGCCAGCCTTTACCTGGGCCAATTTTTCTTCCAGCTTTTTGGTATTCTCAGCAGCCATGGTTGCACTGGGCTTTAATACCACCAGGGCACCAAAGTGATTGTTCAGCAGCTTGGACTCAATCAATTCCTCATAATATCTGGTGGACAGCTTGTCCCGCAGGGAAGTCAGCACCTTCTCATACCGAAGCATAAGCAGGGGATCCCGATCGTAAAGCCAGCTGTTCATCAAGGTAAGATTATAAACCAGCCCCTTGGGAGCCGTACCAAAATCCGATTCCCGCAGTCTGAACTCCATACGGTTCAGCGTACCCTCCAGCAGGTTCCGGTCAAGGCCCTCCTGCACAATCTTCGCCATGGTGGTACGAATTACCTCCACAAATTTATCGGCATGCCGGGGCTCCGAACCGGTCATTTCAATGCTGAAAAAGGGCTGCAGCATGGCACCGTCAAAGCTGGAGGACACATCCTGGCCTATACCGGCCTCAATAAGGGCCATCCGCAATGGCGATGCGTGATTTTTTAAAAGGGCATCCTCCAAAATGGACATGGCCAGCAAATCCTCTACCTCGTCGGGATTTCCGGCCACCAGGGAATAGGACAAAAAGGTTTTGGCCTCTGTGGTCTCCGCCTCACCGATGGGATAATCAGCCACCACCTGCTTAATCTCATTAAAGGCCGCCTGCTCCTTAATGGTAGAATCCACATCCACAATATCAAAATGGCTGAGGTACTCCTCATCAATAAATTTCAGCTGCTCCTCAATATCCATATCTCCATAGAGATAGATATAGCTGTTGGCCGGGGAATAATACTTTCTGTGGAATTCCTTAAACTCCTCGTAGGTAAGGTCGGGAATAGCTGCCGGATTACCGCCGGATTCATGGGAATAGGCCGTATCAGGATAAAGGGCCCGCATAATTTCATTGCCCAATAAATCCTCTGGTGAGGACAAGGCCCCCTTCATTTCGTTATATACCACACCACTGTATTTTAACGGCTCATCAGGCTGTTCAATTTCATAATGCCAGCCCTCCTGCATGAGAATTTCCGGATTTTCCAGCATAGCCGGATAAAATACTGCATCCAGATATACATCCATGAGATTGTGAAAGTCCTTGTCGTTGCAGCTGGCCACCGGATATACAGTCTTGTCCGGGTAGGTCATGGCGTTGAGGAAGGTGTTCAATGACCCCTTCACCAGCTCCACAAAGGGCTCCTTCAGCGGAAATTTACGGGAGCCGCAGAGGGTAGAATGCTCAATAATATGGGGCACACCGGTATCATCAGTTGGCGGGGTGCGAAAGGCAATGGAAAACACCTTATTGTCGTCCTTGTTTTTTAAATACAAAAGGCGGGCACCACTCTTCACATGCTTAAATTCAAATGTGTCGGAAGCCACCTCAGGTACATTATCAATTTTTATCAGCTTAAAGCCGTGAATAACATCATTTACATTCATAAAAGGAACCTCCTTGATTGCTCACTAATACTATTAGTATAGCATAAAATCCCCTGTATATAAAAACGGACACAATAAAACTGCCCCATGAAAATGACATAGGGCAGCCTAAAAAACCAATATCAGTTTGCGTCCTTGGAAATGGTCTGGTCGCTCTTGCCCAGTGCCCATCCCAAAACCTTCAATTCTGCATACACCATAACCTTCTGCTCACGAAATTCCGCCTTGGCAGCCTTCAGCTCTTTATACTTCTGACAGGAAAGATTGTACCTGGCCGTAATCTCCGCTATACTCCGCGGCTTTTCCTTGCTGTCACTGGTATACGACGAAGATATGATTTTCTTTTGCTCCATAATGCTCACTCCGTTCACTAGATTATGCTTCAAGTATACAGCAGGTTGGCTGCTTCTTCAAATAAATTCTATAATAGTCACATATAAATCTGTTTGTAAAGCTGACTTCATATCTCATGTTTCAAGTGCCGCCCTCAACTCGGACATATCGTTGTACCCTTTTACGTTAGGGACCTTGGCAATTCTACGTCCTTCCTCAATAGCCGCTTTCGTGATACTGCTCGGCGTATCTATCGTCAAGGGAAATAGGCAACAGTATTCCCCCGGAGCGTACTTGTCCCGCGGCACTACATCCCAACCAACAGCTCTTAATTGTTCATCTCTTTTTTCACGGGCTTGTTCCTCTGGCGTTTTGTTTGACCCCATATCATTCTGCCCCTAATATTTTTTCAGCTCACTTCATTTTATAACGCCATTGTTCAAATTTTTCTTCTTTAGAAGAAAAATCTTCCAAT
>NZ_CAMYWM010000106.1 GCF_947302755.1 uncultured Anaerovibrio sp. | reverse complement strand
CTAGAGCTCATCTGCATCCTTCGGATTTGCTTCGCTAAGATTTCATAGTAAAAATAAATTTACGCATTCTTCTAATCATAGTATCGTAAACATTTACCAAAAACTTGTATCAAAGGGCCGCCCACATTTAAAATTACCAAAAGCTTGTATCAAAAGGTGGCTGACAATGAAAAATTAATTCTTGTGCTGTCCACCTTATTTTCATAAAAATCCTTTTTAAATGGGAAGCCGATGGTTAATGTGCCATAGATATCCTTGTATTGAGCCTCAAGACCCAGACCGGCACTCATTAGGGTTTTATGCTCCATCCCCACGTCCCCGCTTATGGTGCCCCAGTCAAAGAATGGGAACAGGGAAACGCTTCTGTCCTTATTCAGGGGAATATGATATTCCAGGTTGGCGGTGAGGCCCTTGGTGCCGCCGATAAAGCCTTCCTCGTAGCCCCGAACGCTGTTGACACCGCCAATGAAGAAGCGATCCGAGGAGGTCAGGTAGCTGTTGGCACTCCACTGGCCCTCTATCCGGGCCTGCCAGAATTGTCCGCTCCCATACCGTTTCTGCCAAAAGGCGCTGAGGCGATACAGCTTGGCCGTATTGGACACGCCGTAGAGACTGCGGTTCCGGGCGAATACGAAGGAATGCTTATGATAAAGGACGGAGGAATTGCCATAATGGGTAAAGGATACATAGGGTATCACCCGATGGATTTTATCATCCACCCAGGGCTCCACGCCAAACTCCGTTCCATGGCCAAGCTCCGTTTTGGTGGTCTGATACACGTATTGAAGGCCCATTTCATGATGTGAAGACTCAGTTATGGAAAAGGGCACCCGCCAG
Organism: uncultured Anaerovibrio sp.; assembly: GCF_947302755.1. Classification (GTDB taxonomy): domain Bacteria; phylum Bacillota; class Negativicutes; order Selenomonadales; family Selenomonadaceae; genus Anaerovibrio. Next base: position 8,116 of record NZ_CAMYWM010000106.1, on the reverse strand, counting down.
GTCAGGGAAAAGGATTGGGCCTTTCCCTGAACCCCCAAGGGCTTCAGCTCCCCGCTGGTTATTTCCGTTCTGTTGCCGGAATAGGCCAAGTCCAACCGCATTCCCCGCTGGGAAACGGGAAAGCTGTAGCCCATGGACCAGGCCTTGGTGCCCTGGCTGCGGATAAAGCTGGCCCGCAGGGCATCCCGGTTGCCGCTGAGGCTTCTCATGGTGTAGAACAGGCCCTGACGCCAGCGGCCGCTATTTTCATAGCCATCGTTGTCCGTATACAGGGACACAGTCTGATTTTTCGGTTCCAGAACAATAATTTCATAGTCGGTGGTTTCTTCCTTGGTACCGGGCTTTATCACTACCCGAAGCTGTACGTCATTGGTACCATGGAACCAGCGTAAATTCTCGTTGAGCTTATCTATATTGGCCACCTCACCTGTCTGCAGACCCAGGCGTCCCGTAATGTAGTCTTCGTTGGTGTAGCGGTTTCCCGTTATGGTAATGGCCTCTGTCCGCCCTTCAACCAGGTGTATTGAAGCCACCCCATCGTGAATTCGGCGATTAAGCACGGCCCCGCAGGTCATGTAGCCCTTGTCACGGTACAGGGCAGTGATTTTGTCCGTCATTTCCAGCAGGTCCTTGGCGGTAATCTGACGACCTACATAGCCATCGGTAATGCCCTTAATTTCCTCCTGGGTGAGAATTTCCGAAGGATTATGCTCGATCCCCTTCAATTCAAAATGAACCTCTGATTCATCTATCTCCACCGATGGGGTATTGCCCTGCTCCACCCGCTGCTTGCGCAGGGCCTCATCCTCGGCAATCTGTTCCCTCACCTGCTCCCATTCCATATCCCGGCGGTCCCGCTCCATTTGGGCACCAGCCCACAGAGAGCCTTCCGACCCAGCCTCGGCCACTCTATCCTGACCTGCCACCGGCAAACTCAACAGAACAGCTGCACAACAAGAAAAATAATGATAACCCTTCAACATGCTTTTCCACCTCATAAATTTCTTCTATCAGGATTCCCACATAAAGGGAATGCCAATTAATATACATCATTTTGAATATCCCTGCCCAAGCCTATAGGACTTACCACCTATTGGCAGCAGACAAAAAATTGCGTTCTTCTTAAACGCTTCTATAGATTTTTCAAAAATCCTTCTACGGGAAGTAATTTTAATTAATCTTTAATATTGTACCAAATTTAAAGGGATTTTGCTTCAAAAAAATTTTTCTGCTTAGATGATGCAAAAGGGGGAAATTCGATATTCCTAAAAAAGGCAGCTTAGCCTATCAATAAAAGGTCAGACTTTTTTCCCCCAGAAAAAAAAAGACAGTGGCTAAAAAAATGAATGAACGGAACCTCATGTTGGATACCACCATCAAAAAAGACATAAAAAAACGCTGATTAGCCACAGGCCAATCAGCGAAAAAGCAACTTTATAATATAAGGTGAGAGACAGTTGATGTGTCGGTTTCCTCCTTTAAGGAGGTGGTGACTATGAGTCTATATGAAAAGCTATCCTTGCTGATAGCCATTCTGACGCTTATCGTTACCGTGTTTAATCTGTTGAAGTAAATCCTCAGATAAAGACAAAACCGACCATTCGCCGTGGTCGGTTTCTAAAGAATACTCCGAGGAAGCTGACTACCACCATCAGCTGTCTCTTTTCTTATAGTGATTATATCATTAATCTGATTTCATATCAATAGTTATTGCAGCTCAGTTGCCCACTGGGAATACCTCATCCGCCCTTCGGGCACCTTCCCCAGAGGGGAAGGCTTAATATAAGGCCAATGACATGGATAAGAAACAGCTATCCTTGCTGATAGCATTCCTAACTCTTGTAGCTACCTGGCTTAGTCGTAGAAAATAAACTTTTCATGATAAAAGCAGAAGCCGACCACTGCAATGGCCGGCTTCTTAAGACAAAAATCCGAGGAGCTGACTAACGCCATCAGCTGTCTCTTTTTCTTACACTCATTGTATCATTTATCCGATTTAATATCAATAGCTATTGAAGCTCATTTGCCCAGGCTAGGCCGGTGATTATATCACCGACCACTCCCCTACAAGACAAGCTCATTCCACTCACGTCGCAAGGGAAGGCTATTGTGCCGGTGATAATTATCTTGAACAATAGACGGAGCTGCGTGAAGAAAATATTTTTTGCACACAAAAATTAGCTGGAAAAATTATCTGTCTGAGCAAAGCGAGTTATAATTTTTCCAGCTATTTAATTTAAAGCAAAACAATATTTATACTACAAAATCTTAGCAAATCAAGTCCGTAGGACGCAGATGAGCTTTAGATTTCGTTGTAAGGGCGTAGGGCGAAACATTGTTTCGCACGAAGTTTAGTAGCTCGGTCGTGTGAAAGATAATATCACCGGCCACTCCCCTACGAGACAAGCTCATTCCACTCACGTCGCAGGGGGAAGGCTTTTTTAGAATTCTATGCCCCTTTGGGCTTTTATGCCCTGTTGGTAGGGATGCTTTATCAACCTCATTTCCGTAACCAAATCCGCCATATCGATGATTTCTTCCCGGGCATCACGGCCGGTGAGGACAACATGGAGCTCAGGGGGACGCTTGGCCAGCAGAGTCTTCACCTCTTCAACAGTTATCAGCTCAAACTTCACTGCATAATTTATTTCGTCCAAAATTATCAGGTCATATTCCCCGGAGGCAAAGGCTTCCCCAGCTTCTTTTAGGGCCTCCTGGGCAGCTGCAATATGCTCTGCCTTGTCATCAGTGTTTCGCTGAAAGCCCTTGCCCAGCCGTCTCAGCTCAATATGGCCATCTATCTCCCCCAGCCTTTTTATGGCTTCAATTTCCCCGTATTTCCAGCCCCCTCTAATAAACTGCAATATGAGAACCCGCAGGCCATCGCCCCAGGCACGCATGGCCAGTCCCAGGGCCGCCGTGGTTTTTCCCTTGCCATTTCCCGTATGGACGATGATTAAGCCATTTTTTTCTTCCATAGCTTTCTCTCCACTCTGTTAAACACATGAATATACAGTCCCACAATTACAAATACAGTAACGCTCCAGCTTATTGGATATACGGCCATCAGCACCTCAAAGGTTGGGTATTCCGCAAATATTGAATACACATAAAAAACACGGAAAACGCATACACCCAGCATACAGGCTATGGCCGGAACCAGGGAATAGCCTACCCCCCGCATGGCCCCGCTAAGGGTCTCAATGAATATATTGATGACCTCAAAGGTGAGAACATACCGGATACGGATTGCGGCGTATTCCAAAACAACGGGATCGGCGGTAAATATCTCCGACAGGGGATACGCAAATACCGCGAAGGCTATGCTTACCGAACCAGTTATCAAAGTGCTTATCCCCAGGGTTACCTTTATAACCCGGCGACAGCGGGCAATATTTTTGGCACCGTAGTTCTGCCCCACAAAGGTAGTAGCCGCCTGGGAAAAGGCCTGCAAAATAAAGAAGCCGGCAAACTCAAAATTCAGGGCTACTGCCGTGGCCGCCACCACCTCAGCCCCCAAATTATTCAGGGCCACCTGAATTATTACATTGGAAAAGGAGAACACCATGCCCTGAAACCCGGTGGGCAGACCCACCTTGCAGATGTGGAGGAGCACGGATTTATCCACCCACAGCTTATCAAAGCGCAGCTGCATTGGCCCCTGTTCATGATGGAGCCAATAAACCATCAGACCGGCACTGGCACAGCTGGCCATTACCGTAGCTATGGCCACTCCTTCCACAGCCCAGCCCAGCTGGGTGACAAAAAACACATTCAACAGCACATTGATGGTACCGGCACACAGCATGGCGTAAAGGGGCCGTTTGGTATCCCCCTTGGCCCGCAGCAGAGAGGCCCCAAAATTATACACCAGCATAATGGGCACGCCCCCCATGAGAATACGGAGGTACAGCACCGCCTGGTCCATAATATGCTCCGGGGTATCCACCATGCGCAAAATATCCGGGGCAAAATACACCCCAAAAACCGCCAGCACAGCCCCGCTGGCCAGGGCCAGCACTATAGATGTATGGATGGTCTTTTTGATGCGCAGATAATCCTTGGAGCCAATTCGCATGGCACAAACCACATTGGCACCGATGGACAGGCCAATAACCAGATTTAGCATAAGGTTAATCACGATGGCGTTGGCCCCCACGGCCGCCAAGGCATCCCTACCCACGAACTGACCTACTACAGCAACATCCGTTGCATTGAACAGCTGCTGCATAATACTGGTACAGGCAAGGGGGATGGCGAATTTCAATATCTTGTCCCAGATACTGCCCTCCAGCATATTTATTTTACCTATTGCCACTTACTTCTCTTCCTTCAAATGTTCTTCCAGCTTATCCATAATTTCAAAGGCCTGATCCTCAGTTACAAGGATTTCCCGGGGCTTGCTGCCCTGGGGCGGCCCCACAATTTTTAACTGCTCCATGGTGTCCAGGAGGCGTCCGGCCCGGGTAAAGCCAATGTGATAGCGGCGTTGGAAGCTGGAGGCTGAGGCGTTGCCGGTCTGCATGACCAGCTCCACTGCCTGACGCAGCAGCTCATCCACGCTGCTCTTGGTCTTGCCATTATCCTCTTCACCGCCCTCGGCCTCCTGCTCAGCCTTGTTGGTAAAATCAATAATCTCCTGATTAATCTCCAGCTTATGGCCCTGCTGCTTGATGCGCTCCACCAACAGCTCCACATCGGCGTCGCTGACAAAGGCCCCCTGAACACGGGCCGCCTTTGGCTCGGTCTGGGGCTTAAAGAGCATATCGCCCTTGCCCAGCAGCTTTTCTGCTCCCGCCGAATCCAATATGGTACGGGAATCGATCTGGGAGGTAACGGCAAAGGAAATACGGGATGGAATATTGGCCTTAATCACACCGGTAATTACGTTGACCGATGGCCGCTGGGTAGCCAGTACCAGATAAATACCGGCAGCACGGGCCTTCTGGGCCAGACGGCAAATGGCATCCTCCACATCGTGAGGAGCCACCATCATAAGGTCAGCCAGCTCGTCGATGATGATTACTACTGAGGACATCTGCTTGTCCTTTTCCTCGGCATAATATTTATTATAGGTTTCAATATTCTTGACCCCGGCCTGGGCAATAAGGCCATAGCGCTTTTCCATTTCCTGCACAGCCCAGTTAAGTACCGAGGCGGCCTTTCGGGCATCGGTAACCACCGGTACCATCAGATGAGGAATATCATTATAAATGGACAGCTCCACCATCTTCGGGTCAATCATAATAAACTTGACCTCATCCGGCTTTGCCTTAAACAGAATACTGGTAACAATGGTGTTGATACATACCGATTTACCGGAGCCGGTGGCACCGGCTACCAATAGGTGAGGCATATCCGCCAGATTGCCGAAAATTGCCTTGCCACTGATATCCTTGCCAAAGCCCACTGTCAGCTTTGACTTGGCCTCATCAAAGGCCGGATTTTCCAATACCTCCCGGAGGGGAACGCTTTCCAGCTTGCGGTTCGGCACCTCAATACCAATGGTGGACCGGTTGGGAATCTGTTCAATGCGCACCGAGGTCGCCGCCATACTCAGGGCGATATCGTCCGCCAGGCCGGTAAGCTTGTTCACCTTGACCCCGGGAGCCAGCTTTACCTCATAGCGGGTAACAGCCGGACCATGGGTAGCCCCTAAAATAGTGGCATTTACCTTAAAGTCCTTTAAGGTCTGGGCCAGCACCTTGGCCTTGGACTGGATTTCGGCCTCCAGCTTGTCATCCTTTTCCTTGACGACCTCCTTCAGCACATCCCGTACATCAGGCACCTCATAGGGTGGCAGCTCTTCCTGCTCTTCCTGCTCTTCCTCCTGGGCCTGATTGCTCAACCGGGCCTCCTGGGCCAGCTCCTCCACCAGCCCGGCGGCAGCCGCGGCTCCGGCGGCCTTGGCAGTCTCCAGGGCAGCGGCAGCTTCCCCAAGGGCCTCTGCCGGGCCCTCCTCCTCCGGCAGGCTTTGAGTAAAGGAGGATTCTCCCTTATGGTCGGCACTGAAATCAATTTTGAAATCCCGGTCAACACTGTCCGCCGATGCGTCAACAGCCTCTACCAATGCCTCATTGCCATTCACTGGTGGCTCGGCAGCAGCCGCCGACATATCAAAGGGCTGCCCAGGAGCTTCACTACCTGCCTCCGGCCCATCAAATACTTCCTCCGGTATATCGAGTTCATTTGCCGCCTCCACCGTGTCCACAGTCTCTGAAGGAACAGCTTCATCGGTGAACACTGAGGCAGGAAAGGTAAAGGAGTCCGCCGCCCCGTCAGCCTCCTTTTCATGGACAGCCACATCATCAGCTTCATTATCAGCCAAAGCATCATTTTCATGGTCAGCCATATCATCAGCGTCATTATCGCTATAGAGAAGGTCGTCAATAGAGGCTACAATCATTGGTCGGCTGGTATCCAGAATGCTGTCTTCCCCTTCAGCCTCCTCCAGCTCCCGGATAGCCTCATTGTCCTCCTGCTGCTCCATCAGGAAATCCAGGTCCTCCTCGGATTCCGGTGCCTCCACCGCCTGGGGTGGTTCAGCCTCTTCATCATCTAAATCAGCGGCAAATTTGCCCTTCAACCGCCAATTATCAAAGGTTCGGGGGCCGATTTTATTTACCCGGACATTTTTGAAGCCGGAGGTGTCCAGATTTTTAAGATTATTATCCAGCTTCCCGGCAGCCCTATGGGCATATTCGCTGATATACTCCTCCTCCGCTGCCGGGCTGGCGGCAGCAGTATTAGCAGTATTCAGCTGAGGCCCATCGAAAACGGACTCATAAAGGCCGTAGCCGGAGGTGGATTGACTTTGATAATCCGGACCATTATTAAGGGCCCCATAAGCTGCTGATCCATTATTAACGAAGGCATAGGGGTCTGATGCATTATTAAGGGAGGCAATGCTGCCTGATCCATTATTAACGGGAATATGACCCTCATCCAGACCAAAATCCGGCCCATCAAAGGGCTGCTGATTGGACCGTGGTGACGGTGCCTGCCATTCCGGCATATTGTCCCGTTTATTTACCTCAATTATCGGTTCAATATCCCCCCCTGAACCGGAGGAAGCCGTGGTATTTTGGTCAAAATATTCCTGATTACCGTTATTGTTCATTGGGTTTGCTTCATTAGTAAAGGAGTCATCCTGAGCCTGGTCGTAAAAGGAATTTCTGCTCTTACATTTCTGTACCTGCTCCTCTACGTGATTTTGTACCCGATTCCCCACCTTGCTGCCTACGGCCTTGGCATTATCATATACCACCTCGGCCATATCCATGGCCACATCGGCCCCTTTTTCCGAAACAGCCTTGGTGGTCAAAATCCCCTGGGCCAAAGACCATGGGGTTGCCAGCAAAATGGAGCCAATAATGGCCGCCATGAATATAATGGTCGTTCCGGCATTGCCAAGGGGCTTGTGGAGCAAAAAGGTTAACAGCCCTCCCACCAGGCCGCCGCCATCAGCCAGGCTGGTGGGCAATATCTCGGAGCCAATGGGAATAACCATGTGATGATACAAGCCCAATAAGGAAATGAGCAGCAGGACTACCCCCACCGAGGTTTTGGAAAAGCCTACCCGTCTGTGCTGCATAATATGGTAGCCGCCCACCACCAGAAACAACAGGGAAACCACTGCCGAGCCGATGCCGAAGCCATACTTTAGAAATTGGGCAACGTATTTGCCAATGTAGCCCACATTCAGCCCGGCCAAGCCGCAAAGGGAAATAAGGCCAAATGCCACAAATAATACACCAGCTATCTCTGATTTACGGGTGGAGGCTTCTGTAGGGACCTCCCCGGAATTGTTCACATCCTCTTTGATGGTTTTCCCTCTGGTATTTGATTTATTTTTAGTATCTTTTTTCTCCTTCGCCTTGGAGGAGCGTTTAGTTACTTTTTTCTGCAAAATATTCACCCCATTATTGTAAAAGACTATCTTACAGTATAACAAAAAATAACAAATAATAAAAGGCTTGGGACAGGCCCAAGCCTTTTGAACAGAAGTTTTAAAAAAATCAAATGCCTTCCTTTTTCTTTTTCATTTTCTCCGAAGCCCATACCACGATACAGTACAGAACCGGAATGAGGAAAATCCCCAAGGCAGTGGCGAAGA
>NZ_CAMYWM010000105.1 GCF_947302755.1 uncultured Anaerovibrio sp. | reverse complement strand
TCACTTTCGTGACTGCCCGCATTTAAGGGGCTAAAGGTTATATATAATATATAACATACAGGCTCAAAAGTCAATTAATGTATAGCTGTTTGATTTTTTCATCAATTTTATCCATGGTTTCATTGCTTAATTTGATACCATATAGCAAGTCTTTTGATGAGCAAGGGTCATAGATTCGCAATTTACTGATAGTAACAATTTGGTCGGCAAGGGCAATACTGCCAGACTTCATTTTTGCCACCTTTGCAAGCTGCCTTCGGGCTGTTAGGTTTTTAGCACCAATATGTTTTAGTGCTTGTTCGCATTGACTTATTTTTAAGGCGTCTCTGTCTTTAGAATTTACCAGCATTGTCCATTCTCTATTGAGTAGGTTAAGCTCTTTGGTCAGTTTATCAGTTGTTTGCCTGATTTTTTCATATATTGCATCTGTAACTTCACTACCCAAGAATAAATGCTTATAAAATAAGTGTTCAACATCTACTTTTGTTTTTAGTGATGTTAGTGGCAATACCGTTAGTGTTGAGTTCTTGGTCGTGTCAAATTTATCAAGCACAACAGCATAATGCAGGCCACATTCCTCATGCCCAATACGAAAACCAAGATGGACACTTACTACACATCCACGGTCATATCGTCTGTTGGAAGTAGGAGCTGATAGCTCTTTCCTTAATAGTCTTACATAATCCTTAACCCAATAAGCTAATGTAGTAGCTGTCTTTTTTAGACGGGAATTATTGGAAGCCATTCGGCTGGATAGTAATGCTGATAAATCATGAATTGCTTCAGATATTAAATTTTGTTCATTCACATATCTTCATTCCTTCCTATACCGCCTCAGGGGCGGCTTTTTTATTTGAGCTATTTCCAATTTGAAAGCAGGACAAGATTCGCGGGAGGATGTATAATATATCTAGGCTGTTTTTCTCGCGAATCTTTTCGGAAATCTCTGAATGATTTGACTGGAAAAGGAGATGGGGTTCAGTGCTTTATAGGTAAGGATAAGGCACTGGGCCCTATTTCTTTGAATTCATTTAATTGGAAAACAAAAAGACTCCTGTCGAAACAGGAGCCTTTCGGGCGCATCCACGCCATACCTTGTATTTTTTTGGGATTCAAAGCCCAATCTATGGTTATATTTTATCGATTATCATCGGTACTGTCAACAGCTCCTGCTGGCAATATATAGTTTTTGATTATCATCATACAGATTTCGACCAAAAATTCTTCAGGGACACAAATATCATTTATAGTCATCTCCTTTTAGAGTCTTCTATTTGAAGGGTTGAAACGCCCATCACAGGTACGAAGCCCATCTATATGTTCAAATAAATCAGGCTTAATAGGATTAAATAGGGGATCTAATACGAAATCTATTCCCTCGCGGCGAGCAAGTTTGGCGGCGGGAACAAAGTCGCTATCTCCAGATATCAATATGATTTGATCAACAAGCCTTTTATATGCAAGGCTTGCTATATCCAAACCTATTTTCATATCAACACCTTTTTGGTCTAACGATAGCATAAAATCGGCTTCGGTGAGTTCGTCGAAGGTTTTGCTCTCGTTACAGAGTTTTCTGATGATATCCGGTCTTATAGTAAAGTGTGCCTGCTCGGTAGCTAATTTACCTAAACGGATAGCAAATTTGCGTTTTTGCTTTAACTCATTAATAAAATCGTGCATCCATGTGTAGAGGGGAGTCCTTGAAAAGAGGACCTGTCTCTTCAAATATGGATGATAGACTGGTGTTTCCATAGGCATGCAGTCGTAATAAAAAACTCTGTAGAGGGTTGATACCATCTCACCATGATGGAATAAGTGTCTTTTGCAGTACTGACTTAATTCTTCTGCGCGTTCCGCGCTGGTAGCTTCCCCCAGCATGGCACGGGCCCTGCATCTATAGAATCCGCCATCTACAAGTATCGCAGTTTTCATGTTTATACCTCCTAAAATATAAAAAGTCCTTGGTTTGAACGCTTCTCCTTATAGTGGAGAGGTTTAATCCCAAGGACACGATAAACATATTTTCTTGGGATTATGCTATCATTTTTTCTGTATGTTGTCAATACTATTTATTAACAACCTTGTGTATAATACATCCACATTTGTGGATAACACCGCCTTATCCCGGGGCGTTTTTTATTGCCTGAATTTCTTCAGCAGCTCCAGGTAATTATCTCTCATCCTACGGAATGAATATCCGTTTCTCCTTTTTCTTTCTCAGCCAGTGTTGGCAGATCTTCATCTGAGTATTCATTCAGGACCATATCCACGGTATATTTATCCTTATCGCTGGCCTTTTTGTATGCATCCACCATGGCTTTTTCATGGGCGGAAAGTGGCTCTTTGGTTGGAGTGGGGGCGGGGTTAACAGTGACTGGCTGATCATCATCTAATATTTTTATAAAATCATTAATATCGATACCGACACCATCAGCAATCTTTTGTAATGTTTGCATAGTTGGAGAAATAGGCTTTTGGGTTGTAGGATTAATTCCTTTTTCTAAGATACCAATATATGCCTTACTAAAACCACACATATCAGCTAATGCCTGCATAGATAATCCGTGGTTTTTTCTATATTCTTTTATCCATTCATGTAACTTCATGATAATCACTTCCTAATAACGTTATTGTCAACTTTATTTTACATAGTTATAAAAAGTATGTCAAATATACTTGGCATATTAAATTTGTCTAGTATAATAGACAGTGAAAGGGGGGCAGATTATATGCCTTACAAAATCAAAGAAATGAGATTAAAACAAAATATGTCCCAAGAAGATGTATGTAAAGCCGCTGATATTTCACGTCAGACACTATCTGACCTAGAAAGTGGAAGAGATGTTAATACGACTACACAAACATTGGTTAAAATTGCTAGTGTTTTAGGTTGCAAAGTAAGCGATATTTTTTGCGCTTAATGTCTAGTATATTAGACAAAAACTATAAGGTATTCCTTTTATAGCCACAAGACGGCATAAGCCGGAAAGGAGATAACTAATGGCAACAGGCAACTGGCAAGTTATTAGTCGGATGATAGGTGGCGTGCAGCTGCATATAGTAGGGCGGCAACGTGACCTATCCCTGCCATTAATTGGCGAAAATGTGGAATATGCCCCTGATAGCCACTATACCACCGATGAAGCAAAGGCCAAAAAGCTGGCCGAGGCTCTAAACAAGCAGACAAGCGGATAGGCGAAAGGAGGGGCGGATATGTTGGAGCTTTATGCAGTAATCATAACAATCATAGCTTTATATTTGGGGCTACAGTGCTTTACAACCCATGTCAGCATGATGGCTTATCTCTGGTGGATGGAAGAAAAAAACTACACCCATCCAACAGCGGAACAGTTGAACAGGTGCAGGGAAGCATATTTGAAAGAGCTGCTCAGGCTTAAGTAATTATGTGGGTGTCAATCAGCTGATTAACCAGTCTGCTGCCTATTTCGCAGTAAGCGGGGAGTGAACGAACCCCCATATCCAGAGCAATATCTTTGATTTTCTCAAAGATTTTAGGAGAACGAAAGGCACTGAGAGCCTCATGTCCTTCAGGTGTAAGGTCACCAACAAGGAACTGCTGTGAACCAATACGGTCATCAGTTTCAATTAAATCAGCATCGGCACAGTATTTGAAATGATACATAAGCTCCTGATTGCTGTAGCTTTCCATCAGCTTATTCTGATATGGCCATACCTTGGGCGGCTCACATCCGAGGGCCTTGGAGGTTTGCTCACATTGGTCAATATCAACGAATGAAGCCAGTTTGCGATATCCTGTATTTTCTTCAACACAAAGCAGTATATCACGAACACAGTCAAGGTTAAGTTTCACATTATCACCTCCTTCCTGAGGTGATTATAACATAAGTGAAAGGAGGGGCGGAGATGAACCCAGGAATTCAAGGTGAACAAATAAATAAAGCCATTACAGATATTGAACAACATCTGAACGGCTTTACTTACCGCGAAGCGGTGGAAATACTGGAACGCGTGGCATATAGGCTAAAAGACCATGCCACTGTCAACGCTTCATCGAAATCTGATTAGCAAATTTTCCCCATACCCTGTTATAAATTTCAACAAACTGCTCAGGCGTAGAGTTTTGGTCAAGCTCAGATGTACGCATGATGTAAGCAATAGCAAGGTCATGGGCGTAAAATTCAACAGGTAGATTTTCAACATCAACATTGTTAATTTCACCGGACATAATATCACCTCCTTCTAGGGTGATTATAGCATAAGGCGAAGGGAGGGGCGGAGATGAACCAATATAAAAAGCCCTGCATCTGGGCGGAGCTTGTAAAGTGGTTTTTCTATGTTATCCAAAAGCATGAGTTAATGACGCAGTGCCTTGTAGCGGTAATGGTCACAATAGCCATCAACCTTTTAATAGGATAACTACAAGATTAGTGATTAATGAAACCACTATGGGAGCAATAAGGGACCTGGATATACCATAAAGCCTGCTTTTAAATCTGAGGTCAAAATATATACGGCCCAAGGTGGTTATTTCATAGGTACCATCCTGGTACAGGGTCTTATATTTGCAGTGATGGATGTCCTTATTCTGAATATACCCGGCTTTAAGCAAGATACAAAGGAAACCATCGTAATCATCCCATGTACTATTCAACAGGACATGTTTTTTAAAATATTTGAGGATTTTTTCAGATTTATAATCGAGTTCTTCAAATGCCATAATATCACCTCCTTATAGGGTGATTATAGCATAGGTGGAAAGGAGGGACGGAGATGACTCCAGATGAACGAATTGAGAAGGTCATGGATAAATATGTGGATTTTCTATTGGAGCAAATGAAAAAGCCAGATACTTCTTTACTAGAAATAAATGATGGTATCCGGCTTTTGGAGAGAAACAGATATGACCTTAAACAATCTGTTGACGCTGCATTAGCTGAAATAGCGAAAATGCCAAGAAGAGAGAAATAAATGGAAGGAGTAAACATAATGTTTTTTGTAGCAGGAATAATCGGATTAGCAACTTTGATTTTATTCTTTGGTTCAATCCTTTGGATTATAGCCCATGAGGACGATAGGCGTAGGTACAGTAATGGAAGCAGTTCGGAATCAGCCAAGAAGGAACCATTTTTAGTACGAATGGCGGGCCCTATTCTGATTCTGGTAGTTGGAATGGCTGTGACAATAAGTATAGCCATTGGTTTCCCTAAATATAATGTTTGGCAGCAGGAACAGGAGGGAGCGGCTGAACTTGCCAAAGCTGAGCAAAATAGGCAGATAGCAGTGCAGGAGGCCAAGGCAAAGGAAGAAAGTGCCAAGTCACTGGCTAATGCTGAAATTATCAGGGCCGAGGGTGTGGCCCAGGCAAACAAAATAATTGGTGACAGCCTCCAGAATAATGATGCCTATATCCATTACCTTTGGATAGAAGCATTAAAGGAGAGCCATGACCAGGTAATCTATATCCCAACTGAGGCGGGTATACCAGTCACAGAGTCCGCAAGGTTCTTTAAGAATAAATAAAAGTAGGTGGCAAGATGGATCAGCGAGAGTATGGGGCAATATGCCAGGAAAGTGGGAAGTATTCAGCCGCATGTTGGGCGGCATGAAGATGTATATAGTGGGGCGGATACGTGATGTATCTGAGCCATTGCACGCCGGAAATATAGAGTATGCGCCGGATGCCCACTTCACAACAGATGAGGAAAGGGCCGAAAAGCATGCCGCAAAGCTGAATCAGAAGTAAGCAGATAAACAAGCACACTGGTAAGGCTGTCAGAGCCTGCAAGATATTTAAAGAAAAGGATGGTGAACGTACCTCCCCAGCATACTTACACAAAATCAATTACGCACTTGCAGGCTGTTATGGCCTTATCAGAAATAATGAAAGGAGGGTCGCAAAATGGCACTCATTGAAAACATTAACGAACTTAGGGAGCTTACCAGTCTGTTGTCTCCGGAGCTGATCAGATTTCTGGAGCTGTCCCAGAACAAGGATGTATCCTTTATCCCCGTGCAGGGTGACAAGCTGATAACCCAGAGCGAAGTGGCCAAAATGCTGAAAGTCACAACAACAACTGTAAGTCATTATGCGAAATCGGGCCTGCTGAAGCCTGTGTACACACCGGACAGCTCAATACGAAAGTATTGGCTCAGCGAAGTAAAGGCCCTTCCAAAACGGGAGCCGGATAAGGCTCCAAGGCTGCGGGGCAGGCAGCAGAAGGAGGCAACAAATTGAACACCAAGGAGAGAGTTGAACTAAAACGCAAGGCCATGCGGTATGACACCATTGTTGATTGGGTAATCACTGGCGTGGTAATGGTAGGGGTCCTGTTATTATGCGGCTTCATAGATTATCTGTGAGGTAATAGATACCAGACACCGTTCAGAAAGGAGGAACAGCCATGAAAATCATATTTGAAGATAAGGATCTTGCCAATGCAACGCCTGAACAGATGCAGCTGCTGGCCATTCTTATAAAGGAAATGGTTGCTGAGTATTCTGTTAGCAGGGAAGATGTAGTGGATTTATGCAATGAGCTTAGAGAGTCCGGGCAGGAGAAAAAGGTTATGAAGATCCTTAAATCCTATGGCAATGGAATTAGTGATATTCCGGATAATGCTCTTTCAGAAATCCATGAGGAGCTTCTGAAACTAAAGAAATAAAAAAATACCGATCCCGGAATGAACCAGGAACGGCAAAGTGAAGTAAAAAAATGTTCTATATGAAGTATAGCAAAGAAACAGACATAAATCAAATTGAATGTAAGGTATGCGGGGGCGGAGTCCATTCTGGGATACTCTGTCCCCAGCATAAAGGAATGGTACACCATGAGCACTGCGCAGAATGCAGGTATTTTATGCCGGTGCTGTGGCTGTGCCGGTACAGATTAGCTAAAAGGAAAGGTGAATAGGTCAATGAAAGAAGAAGCAATACAGAAAATAGAAAATAAAAAATGTGAGGGACCGGTGGCAGAGCTCCAGCAGATGATCATGTGCTGGGTGGAAGCAGATGAAAGGGCCGCCGGTCTTATTATGGCCGAAAATAAGACTGTGGCTGGTGCATATAAGGCCATGGAGGATGTGGCCCGAAAGGAAAAGAACGGCTCTCACGCAGTAATTGACCCGCCAAAGGCTATGGCCATAACTATGGAATACTACGGTATGGCCAAGGATGACATTCAAAAAGAGCTTGAGGGCGGTCTCATGCATCGGATTATTATGGCATATGCCACCCGCTGGAAGCCATACGGGGCACCGGTGGAAATTACCACAAATCCGCAACCGGCTGCGGATATTCCCCAGGAACCAGCCAAGGAGCCAGAGGCCAAGGGCTTCTCGTTGGATGATTTCTCCATGGAGGATATGTTATGAGCGAATTACCCAAGAATATGAAGGAGCTGCTTAGACATTTTCCGCGTAAAATCCCCAAGGCGTTTTGTGAGGAAATCAATGATAGAGCCCGGCAGCATGTCCTATATTGCTATGACAAGGAGGATAGACAAAAGGCCATCTGTACTCGATGTGGGCGCAAGGTAATTATTCCTTATGATAAGCTGCACCAATATACTCATAAAGCCTTTGCCCGGTGCCCTTATTGCTCAGAGAATGCAGGAGTAGTTCATCTGTGGAGAAACAGGAATATGCGCTATCAGCCGATACTGTCCTATCATTTTGCCAGGTCCCTCATAGATCCTGATGTGATTACCTGTATGTGTATCTACACTGCATATATTGACCACAGTGATACACCATGGAAGGATAAACCCTTTCAGGTGGTAGATGCCTATTATGTGTTTGTGCCGGGCAAGGGCGGCATAATGGCCGCAGACAAGCGGAAGATTTATAAGGACTCAATATATACTACATCTTCAGGAGAATTTAAGTATTTTTGGCCCAATAAGCCATTCATTAGGTCAAGTATCAGAGCAAGAGACCGTATTTATCATTTGCCAATGCAAAGTACACCGGAGGTTTATGTACATTGCACTTCCCTCTATGATATGGAGGAGGTGGTTAAGGGAACCTCCATAGAATACGCCTGGGCGGCGTTCAGGGAGTCCTTGCTCGGGTGGAGCTCGGACAACGAAAGTATATATATAAAGCTATTGGAATATATCTGCCGCAATCCGTTGGCTATAGAGTATCTGGCCAAGGTAGGCTTTGAACGAACTATAAAAACAGCTATTTGGCAGGATCAAGGCATAGGCAGAGCCTTTAACCTTCGGGGCAAAACCCTGGACGCGATTACCCGGGGACGTATGTCCAAGGCAGATAAAAGATATCTAATGGAGTGCAGAAAAGAGCAGAGGACTGTGCTAATAGAAGATTTTCAAACATGGCAAATGGTCCGCAAAATGCCCGGCGGTAAAGGCATCAGCCTTGAAGAGTCCGTCACCAGGTTGGGGTATAAAACCTTCCATGAAATAAGCTGCCTCAATTATGTGAGGTATGACAAGCTGTTCAGGTATCTGGACAAGCAAAAGGATAAAAGCCCGGGTGTCAGAGTGGATATAGGGCTTTATTCTGATTACATAACCGGATGTCATACTTTGGGGGCGGATATGGAGAGCAAATCCACCCTATGGCCTGCCAATTTGATACAGGCCCACAATAATCAAAGGATTGCAATTATCGCCAGGGCGAAAGCTGAAGAGGAGGCCGAGTATAAAAAGCGGCGGGCGGCGATAGTAAAGAAATACAGCTTCAAGGCCATGGGCTTTATGATAGTGGTTCCTGAGCTTGTGGCTGATTTGGTCCGGGAGGGGACGGATATGCATAACTGTGTTGGAACCTACACAGACCGGGTGGCCAATGGTGAGACCTGTGTGGTGTATATCCGCAGGCTGGAAAATCCGGATAAATCCTTTGGAACTATGGAAATAAGCAAGGATGGTAACAGGATTATTCAGGTCCGTGGGAAGTACAACAAGGACCTGCCACCGGAGGCCCAGGCCTTTGTAAAAGCCTTTGAAGAAGCAAAAATCAATAAGAAAA
>NZ_CAMYWM010000104.1 GCF_947302755.1 uncultured Anaerovibrio sp. | reverse complement strand
TCATGCACACTTAAAAAATAAAGTACTGGTCTAAATTCTTGGTACCATTATATTTATTGTAATTAAAACTGAAAATTTCGGAAAAGTCTGGCAATTATTTTGGTCAAATGATAAAATGTAGCCAAGGGAAAGTGTTTCTTAATTTTTTAACCATAGGAGTGATTATATGTTTAAAGAATTAGCTTATTATGATGGGAAATTGGGTACACCTGATGAAGTGATGATACCATTTAATGATCGGTCCCATTTCTTTGGCGATGGTGTGTATGAAGCCACTCCGGCGGGTAATCATGTTCCTTATTTGCTGGAGGATCATCTGGACAGATTTTACAGCAGTGCCAATATCATGGATATTAAAATTCCTATGGAAAAGAAGGAGCTGCACCGGCTGATATGTGATTTGACCAAGCAGGTGGAGGGCCATACCCATTTTGTATATTGGCAGGTAACCAGAGGTCTGGCTGCCCGGGACCACGTATATGATGAAAGCATGATGGGGAAGATTTGGGTGTATATTCGCCCCTCTAAAATAGGCGATATGGAGCACCCGATAAAGGTTCAGACCCACCCGGATTTGCGGTTTGAATATGGCAATTCCAAGACCTTGAATTTATTGCCAGCGGTATTATATTCCCAGAAGGCCCACAAGAAGGGGGTTGCGGAGACCATTCTTCATCGCAACGGCATCGTTACCGAATGCGCCCACAGCAATGTGTCCATAATGAAGGATGGGGCGGTTATTTCCCATCCAAATGACCAATATATCCTGCGGGGCATCGCCAAGACCCACATGATTCAGGCCTGCTACCGGCTGGGGATACCGGTTTATGAGCAGGAATATACACTGGAGGAGCTGATGGATGCTGATGAAATTTTCATTACCTCCTCCTCCAATTTCCTGCTGTTTGTGGACACTGTAGATGGCAAGCCGGCGGGGAATAAGGATCCTAAAACCAGAAACCGTCTTAAGGATGAGCTGATACGTGAATACTTTGAATATACCGGCTGTACCAAGCTGAATGGATAAGGGGAAGCACCTCCTGATGGGGGGCATCTTTAGATGACTGAGGGGGCAACCTCTGGACTAATTTTGAATACGTGAGCGATGAGGCTCAACACACTAAGGGGCCTATGTCTTTTCGTCAGATGTGGGCTCCTTTTGTTGTATTTGGCGATATGGAATAGTAAACCATGGAGGACGCTATGAGTTGTGTTGATTTGAATTGTGATTTGGGGGAAGGCTTTGGAGCCTATACCATGGGCATGGACGAGGCGGTCATACCCCATGTGACCTCAGTAAATGTGGCCTGCGGGTGGCATGCCGGTGATCCGTTAATCATGGATAACACTGTGGCTTTGGCCAAGAAATATGGGGTGGCTGTAGGGGCCCATCCGGGCTTTCCGGACTTGCTGGGCTTTGGCCGCCGTCCCATGACCGTCACTCCTGAGGAGGCCGGGGCCTACGTTAAATACCAGCTGGGAGCTCTTATGGCCTTTGCTGGGGGACAGGGCATGGAGCTTCAGCATGTTAAGCCCCACGGGGCCCTTTATAACATGGCTGCCAAGGATGAAGCCTTGGCAATTGGTATTTGCAAAGCCATTGCCTCTGTAGATAAAGGCCTGATATTCATGGGGCTGGCCGGCTCGGTTATGCTGAAGGCAGCTGAACAGTGCGGTTTAACTGCTGCCAGTGAGGTCTTTGCGGACCGGGCCTACAATGATGATGGTTCCCTGGTAAACAGAAGGGTCCCCGGGGCTGTCATTCACGACCCCCAGGTGGCTATGGAACGGGCCGTAAAAATGGCCAGGGATGGGAAGGTTATTTCCATAAATGGCAAGGAAATCAATATAAGGGCCGACAGCATATGTGTTCACGGCGACAATGAACAGGCCATAGCCCTGGTACAAAATATCCGCAAGGCCCTGGAAGCTGCCGGAATAGAGGTTAGGAGCCTGAAATAATGGAAGATGTGAGAATTCTTACTGTCGGTGACTGTGCCCTATCGGTGGAGTTTGGACAGGAAATCAGTCTGGAAATAAATCATAAGGTTATGGCCCTGAAAACGGTGCTGGAGCGAAAGCCCATCACAGGGCTTGGGGAGCTGGTTCCCACCTATTGCTCCCTGCTTATTCAATATGACCCGATGGTGCTTCGCTATGGACCGTTGCGGGACAAGCTTAAGGACCTGGTAACCCAGTTGGATGAAGTGGAAATGCCACCAAAGCAGGTGGTGGAAATTCCCGTGGCCTATGGCGGCGAATACGGTCCGGATTTGGGGGAGGTGGCCAGAGCCCATAATATCAGCGAGGAGGAGGTTATTCGCCTTCATTCGGAGCCGGAATATCCCATTTATATGCTGGGCTTTGTGGCTGGCTTTCCCTATCTGGGGGGGATGAACAAGGCTATAGCCACCCCCCGGAAAACGAGTCCCCGTTTAAAAATTGAGGCCGGCAGTGTGGGTATAGCCGGGGAGCAGACGGGTATCTATTCTGTACAATCTCCCGGCGGCTGGCAGATTATCGGTCGGACGCCATTAAAGCTCTATGATGTGGAGCGGGAGGAGCCGGTGTTATTAAAGGCGGGGCAATACGTTAAATTTAAACCGATTACCAAGGAAGAATTTAGGGCGATGGAAAATGAGCATAAGGGTAATTAACAGTGGACTTATGACCACAATACAGGATAAGGGGCGCATGGGCTATCAGGCCAGCGGTATGCAGGTGTCCGGGGATATGGACCAATATTCGGCCAGCATAGCCAATGCCCTGGTGGGCAACGATGACAATGCTGCCCTGCTGGAATGTACCTGCCTGGGACCGGAGCTGGAGGCCAGTGAGGATGTGCTGGTGGCTGTAACCGGGGGTGAGCCCAGGGTGTTGGTGGACAACAGGCCGGTTCATGCCTATGAGTCCTTGATTTTGCATAAGGGACAGCATTTAAAGGTGGCCTCCATGGAGGCGGGAACCAGAGCCTATATCGCCATCGACGGAGGCATTGATGTGCCGCTGGTGCTGGGCAGCCATTCCACCAATTTAAAGTTGGGAATAGGCGGCGCAGAGGGCGGCAGGCTGTACAATGGGGAAGTACTGAATACGGGGAAGCCCTCAGAATTGGCCAAGGCCATTATTTCCGGGGCTCACCATATACGCCGCACGGACCATGAATTTATGGCCCATCATCATCTGTGGCAGGAGCATAACCGTGGTGATAGCCACGAAATCCGCATAGTGCTAGGCCCCCAGGAGAATTACTTCACCCCGGAGGCAGTAAAGGCCCTGGATGGGGCCGCTTATACCGTATCCAATGACTCTGACCGTATGGGCTATCGTCTGGAGGGACAGGTCATTCAGCGGGCTGCCCAACGGGACATGATTACTGACGGCATAGTCTTTGGCTCCATTCAGGTGCCGCCCAATGGCCAGCCCATTATTATGATGGCGGACCATCAGACTACTGGCGGTTATCCCAAAATAGCCACGGTTATTTCGGCGGATTTGCCCCTTTTGGCCCAATGCTCCCCTGGCAGCAAGATTATCTTTAAGGTAATATCTGTGGAGGAAGCTCAGGATATTTACGTTAAATTTCGGCAGGCCATGAAGGAGCAGATTGCCCTTATGGATGAAGAAGCAGAAGCTGCGGATGAAGGGAAAGCAATGGAAGAAATGGCATGGCCGGACAGCCGGGCCGGAGTAAGGAATTACCAATTTAAAATTAACGGACAGCTTTTCCGGGTGTCCGTGGAAGAAATAAAATGAAGAATTAGTCAAGTCGAAGGAAAAAAGGGAGGCGGTTACAGTGTCGGAATATGGAGATATGCGTCCTGAGGACTTATGGATAAAAATAAGAAACGGGGAAATAACGGGCCAGACCTCGGGAATGGCCAATGGCTACGCCCAGGCCAATCTGGTAATTTTGCCGGAAAAATATGCCGGGGACTTTGAGGAATTTGCCCGGAAAAATCCTAAACCATGCCCATTATTGGAGGTTATTCACGGCAGTAAATACGTGAAGGATATGGGAGAGGGGGCCAACATTCTTACGGATATTCCTAAATACCGTATTTTTGAAAATGGCGTATTAACCAAGGAAGTTACCGATGCCACCCCATATTGGCAGGAGGATTTTGTGGTATTCCTCATTGGGTGCAGCTTCTCCTTTGAAGAGGCTCTTATGGAGTCCCATATTGATATTCGCCACATTTCCATGGGCTGCAACGTGCCTATGTTCAAGACCACCACCATGTGTGAACCGGCAGGAATTTTTAAGGGGGAGCTGGTGGTCAGCATGCGACCAATGAACCCGAAAAACGCCATGATAGCCGACGCCATCACCAGTATGTTCCCTAATGTCCACGGGGCACCGGTAAATATCGGTCACCCGGAAAAGCTGGGCATAAAGGATGTACTAAAGCCTGATTATGGTGACCCGGTAATTATCAAGCCAGGGGAAATCCCTGTATTTTGGGCCTGTGGCGTTACTCCCCAGGCGGTAATTGAACACGCCAAGCTGCCTTTGGTAATCACCCATGCCCCAGGCTGTATGTTTATTACCAATAAGCTGAACAGTGAAATAAATGATTTTTTGGAAAGCAAGAAAAAATGAACATCAGCATTATGAGGAGTGAGCAGCATGACTTTTTATGAAAAGCTGGACAATATAATGAAGGAGGACCCGGGGGAGCGTGGCTTAATTCCCACCATGCCCCCCAATCCCGTAAAGGAATTGGACAGGGCCCTGGACAATATGGAAAGGGTTATGCTTTTGACGGGCTTTCCCACCCGTCTGGGGGAAAATAAATGGATAGGAGAAACGGATGGACCCTTGGGAACGGCCAATATTGCCGCGGCCCTGGAAAAGCTGGGGATCCCTGTTATGCCCATGACGGACAGTCAGGGCTACAGGCCCTTTGAGGCTGCCCTGAAAACCATTGGCTGTAAAACCCGCCCTACCCTTATTCCCTATGAGGATACGGAAGCCTTTATTATCCGCAAGCTGTCCACCTTTAAGCCCACCCACCTTATTACCCTAGAGCGGCCCGGCAAGGCCAAGGATGGCCATTATCACAATATGGGGGGCAAGATAATAGACGATATGCTGACGGATTGCTCCTGTATAATTGAGGAGGCCCAAAAGCGTGGGGCGGTAACCATCTCCATAGGTGATGGGGGAAATGAAATCGGTATGGGAGCCCTGCGGGATGTCATTGAGGCCAAGGTACCCCATGGGGTGGAAATCTGTGCCTCGGAGTGCGCCCAAATCCCCTTGGTGGCCGGGGTATCCAACTGGTGGGGCTGGGGAATATGCGCCCTGCTTAGCTTGAAGCATAGGAAAAATCTCCTTTCAGACAAGGAAATGGAAAAGAAGCTCATTAAGTCCATTGTGGCTGCCGGCAGCGTGGACGGCTGCACCAGAAAAAATGCACCAACCATAGACAGACTGCCAATGGATGTGCATCTGGATATTTTAAAAAAGGTGCGTACTGCACTAAAGGAAGAAATAGGATAAGTCGTCATATTAACAAGCTATACGGGTCCTGTCATGGGATAGGGCACTCATTTGCTTCACAGTGCCACATCAATTTATTTATCATCGTAAATTAGTATGGACGGGCTTCGCGGCCGTCCGCCACTTCATATCGGCATAAATATATTAAGTGCTAATGTGTCATTTTAAGCTCAGCATGCTTCATGTCCTTATCCCATGCCACCCGTTATGTTATTTTTCACCGTATGAATTTTTAGCGGGGCCTGTCATAGATAGGCCCTTTTTATTTTGATTTTGCAGCTCCGTTTTAATTAGTATAATTATATAGTTGGATTTACATAAATATGGTATAATTATGTCATAATAGTGAAAAAAAGGAGCGGATATTATGCCTTTAATTGTGCCTATAAAAGATTTAAGAAATACAAATGAAATATCTTATCTTGCTCACAAGTCAAAAGAGCCTATTTTTATCACCAAAAATGGTTACAGTGATTTAGTGGTCATGAGCAGTGAACTATACGATAGCTTTGTGCGGGAAAATAGCATTGATTATGCAATTTATAAGGCGGAGAAGGAATTTGCCGAAACTGGCGAAGCAGTAGATGCAAAAACTGCATTTGAGGAATTGGAGAAGAAGCATTTTGGTTAAGTATAAGGTCAAATTATTGCGAGCAGCCTATAGGGATATTGACAATATCTATAAATATATCGCAAATGAAAAACTTGCTCCAGAAAATGCCAAAGCTCAGGTGGATAGAATAAAAGAAGCAATATTGGGACTGGATATTTTTCCACATTCTCATCAAGACAGATTAACTGGCCGATATTCCGGTAAAGGCTATAAACAGCTATTGATTGACAACTATGTTGCTATTTTTCGTATTGATGAAGCAAAAAAAACAGTATGGGTTGTTACGGTGCAATATTTAGGAAGAAATGTTTAAATCACACTCCTGTTGATTGGTTTTACTAATCAGCGGGAGATTTTTTATTGTTACTATAACATTACTGTTATACAAAAAAGTCAATTGGTCTAAAAATCGACCGTTCGTTGCAAATTTCGACCGTTCGCTCCAAAATGGTGGATTTTTGAAATGCAAGGTTGTATATTAGAGGAAGATGGGCGGATTATTAGTATAAAATACAAATTTATTTAAGTAATATTAAGGGGAAAGGAATGAAAAAAATGAACATCAAGGAAGAGAAACAACAAATGTCCTCACAGGGGGGGCACCTAACACCCAACATAAGGGAGTTTTCCACAAAAGCAGCCTAAACGGCAAAAAAGCCCTGACGGCATGAGTTCTGCGGCAGGGCCGCGGGCTTTGCTGATGGCGTGGCCATTCGCGGGGCAGATATAAGCGGTACAAGCCTACGCGGTGAAATCGGTGCCACCTTCCAGCCTGGGGACAATAGTAATGTTACCCTTGATCTGAACCTCAGCGGATTTTTGGGAAAGAAGGAAGGCCTTACCGGGGGACTTTCCGCAGTGTTCCATTTTTAATACGGGTTCTGTCATGGGATCAATTATAATTTTTAATGCTGTCAGCTATGACACAGATGAGGGATGTGATTATGGTGAAAAAAGGGATATTAGTTCTTTTTACTGTTTTATCCATGTTATGTTGCCTGAGTCAATTCGACCCTGTTATTTCTGAGGCTCATTCACCCAATGAGGATTACAAAATTAAAATAGGAATTATCGGTGCCATGAAGTCCGAGGTGGATTCATTGAAAGAAAATATGGAAATTTCCCGCAGGGAGACTAAAGCCTCCATGGAATTTTGCGAAGGGCATATTGGCAAAATGAATGTGGTGGTAGTGCAAAGCGGTATGGGCAAAGTCCATGCGGGCATCTGTGCCCAGATTCTGGCGGATGACTTCCAGGTCACCCATATCATCAACACCGGAGTGGCCGGTGCACTCCGTAATGAACTGGATATTGGTGACATTGTCATTTCTAAAGATGCGGTACAGCATGACTTCACTGTGGAGGTTATCGGCTTTAAAAAAGGGGAGATTCCATTCACTGGGCTTGTGGCCTTTAAAGCAGATGATACTTTACGCCAAAATGCCCTTGAGGCTATAAGGGTGGCACTGCCTAATATCAGGGCAGTGGATGGACGTGTATGCTCCGGCGATCAGTTTATTTCCTCCCAGGACGCAAAAGACCGTATAATCGAAGACTTTGACGGTACATGTGTAGAAATGGAAGGGGCGGCCATTGCCCAGGTTTGCTATGAAAACCACATTCCGTTTGTAATCCTGCGTGCCATTTCCGATAAGGCAGATGGCAGTGCCCAAGTTAGCTTTGCTGATTTTGAACAAAAAGCCGCAAAGAACTCATCACGGCTGGTGCATTATATGCTGGAAAACTGGTAAAATTCTTGTTGGTTTTGTTTCACTTCATATTATTGTTAATAATGCGGTACAAATTATTAGAAATGCGACCTTCTAAAAAGCATATTTTGTCTATGGCAAAATTTGAACAGAAAAAGGGGGTGTTATTTCTTTGTTTCCACGATTATTAGCACCACCACGGCCCCCGCGAAAGCTGGGGCTTTTAGTGTGCCCTGAAAAAAATATTGACTACTCAAAAATAATGTTATATATTTATAACAGAAAGTGTTACAAATATATAACAAATGTTAGAAATTTATTACAAAAAGGGGGATGCAAATGAAACGACCGGAAATTAACCTCGATAAACATAATCTTTTGTATTATATATGTGTGGGTGGCGGATGGCTTTTAGTAGGTCTCTTGGATATATTCAGTAATGACAATATTATTTTGCTCTCTATTTCTGCTTGCATAAATGCTTTAATGACTATGGTTCTTCTCTATGGGCTTATTGGGAAAAGGGAGACAGGCGACGAAATGACCATAAAGTATCATGAACGGGCAATGAGTGAGGGGTTCTATTTTATAACATGTTTATGTTTAATCCTATTATGTGTTGATAACATATTCAAACTTAATGTCTCTTTTCAGGTATATGGTCATTTAATGTTAGGGGTCGGATTTTTGGTTACTGGTTTTAAATTCCATCAACTGGAGAAAGATGGGGAGTAGCTGATGGCTGAACTTATTACTAAAATACATGAATTACGCCGTTCCCAAAAATTATCTCAAGGAGAATTGGCAGAAGTTTTAGGAATTCGCAGAGAGACATTATCTCATCTGGAGAATGGCAAATATAACCCTTCTTTAAAGTTGGCTATGGATATTGCCAAATACTTTGGTAAATCAGTGGAAGAAGTTTTTGAATTTGTTGATGAAGAATAAAAAAGGTGAAATACCCAGACGGTTCACTTGCTGATATATTTCTAAAAGGCATATTTTGTTTATGGCAAATTTGCCAATTTAAGTTATAATAAGCATAAGAAAAGGGTGCCGCCTGGCGGCTGCCTTCGTCTAAGTTTGCCTTATACTAAGTAAACCGCCCAAGTTTGTCCGGCTAGGGCGGTTTATTTCTTTTTATGGACTTTAGTCTGCTGCGGGAGTCTTAGTTTTCGGACACGAAAACTGAG